>JAZUMX010000622.1:0-1519 GCA_045603865.1 Thermoguttaceae bacterium | reverse complement strand
GAAAGCGGTTAAAGCGATAAGGGGAGGACATGGCGATTATTCCGTGGGCTGAAGCCCACGGTTACAAGCGTTGCGTCTCTCCGGGACGCCGTTCCGCATCTCATCTTTATCTATCTTCGCAAGAAAATTCTCTTGAACCTTTCTATGCTTTACATATTTCCTATATTGACAGGACGTTTTATCTTTTTCTAGGATTTTTTCTAAAATGTTGACAGATTCTGAAAAGCAGATTATATTATATAGTATATAGGCGTTTACCTGTATAGGCGTCTATCGGGGATAATATATATACCTTCCAGACCAACAGAGTTTTGTTTTCATATAGTTTATATTGTTTCAACCAAAATGAACGTTCAATTTTCAACCCGCGGCAAGTTATTTCTTTTGACGTTAATCGCCATTGCGTCTTTGGCGGCGCTGACCTCGTCGGCGAAGGCGGAAATGCTTCTTTTCTGGAATTTTGAAGACGGCGCCGATGCAACGTACGTTACGGACTCCGTTCATTCAGAGCGGCTCAATCTGGTTGACGCAACCATCGTCGACGGCAAGCTGACAGCAAACGGCGGTTATGCAGAGGCGACAGGGACAAATCGCGCCGTGAGCGTTACGCTTCCAACAGGAACGGCAGACTATACGATGTCGGCGTTTCTGACAACGACCACAAGCGGCGCTGTTGGTATTATGGCGTGGGGGATAAGCGGGACTAACGGTAAATGCAACAGTTTCAGAACGGACGGCAGCGGTCTGAAGAGCTACTGGTGGGGTCGCGATTTGTCGGTTGGAGGCTATCCGGAAGTTATTAATGGATTTGAAAATCATGTTGCAACGACTGGTATTGGAACGAATCATTATTTATACCTCAATGGACAGCTGATAGGAAATAACTCCACATCGTCACGCAGCGAATCCAATCAGAATTTTACCGTAGGCAATACGGTCAATGCAGAAACGCTCTATGGTACGATTGATAACGCATCGCTTTATAACAACGCGATGGCGCATACGGATATTATCAACATCTCCTCTTCCCGGTATAACGGTTTGACCAATTTGTGGAAGTCCGGGAACAATGTTGACATTGTCAGCGGCATAGTCAAGCCGGCGACTGTTACAGGAACAACGGTTATTACCGGAACCAGCGGCGACGTCATGGTATTCAATCGCGTTTTGGATGCGGGCGAGCAAGCCTATTATCAGGGACAGCTGGCAACGGGGCACGCTTACGTCAGCAGCATGGCGGAAAGCGATCCGGCAAAAACGACGTGGCTGAGTAATTCATCCGCCAACCTCAGCGACGCGCCTAAAACCCCGTTGGGAATTTACGTTGGCGGTACGACAACCGCGTCAACTCTCACGGCGACAGCTCAACAGATCAACGGCGTCAACCGAACGCTGGTCCTGGGCGGCGGTACGCTGGCGATTGAGTCCAATTCAGACGTCAGCATCGACAATAACAGACTCGTTTTTGACAGCGGCAATATTACCACGTCCGGATCGGGTATGCTGACAATTAATTCGG
>JAZUMX010000621.1:0-8408 GCA_045603865.1 Thermoguttaceae bacterium | reverse complement strand
AATGGACGCCGCCCTTGTCCAAAGCGCTGCGAAAAACTCTGTATCAATAGAATAACATTTTATCAGAATACACCCTTTTCCATAGTATTTTCTTATGAGTTCGGTTAAAATCACGCTGTCGTTTGCATTTTCCTATTATTCAAACGGGTTAGTAAAGTATCAATGTCCTTCATGGCCAGAATTGGGCGGGGTTACTCGATTCGACAATATTTCCTATGGAGAAGACAAAATCAAGTATTTTCTTCAAGAGAATATAAAAGCAACGCTTGGTTTTACGGACTCGCCGTTTTTTCTGTCTCCAGAAACGTTATGGCGCCGCCAGATGGATTGTACGCGCTATGGCGAAACCAAACTTGAAGTTCCGGTAAACGCAAACCTGCGCAAGAATTTCAATCAGGATCAAACCCCGTTTTGTATTACTGTTTACTATTTGATTTGCAGCGAAAATGACGACTGCTGCGTTCTTTGGATTCCGCTGATTGAACAGTACGTTCAGGTTAAACGCTCAGGCAGACTCATCCATCAACGGGAATTGATTAAGGACGAAATCAAAAAGGCGATCTTCGGTTATACAAAAGGAGATTGGCAAAGCGCCCTTTTTGAGGCGAATCGCGTCACAAATTTTGATGTTAGAGCGTTCACGTTCACCATTGATCTCCCAACAATTGCCGATCAGCTGCAATTCGACGCAACAAAGGATGAAATCTCTTATTCAGATATCGGTCTGACAAAATATATAAGATCTGTCAGGTCTTATGCAAGACCCACCAAGATTATAGGTCTGGACTTCCCGGCAGACCGCATGGAAGACGATCTGTTTCAGGAACAACCGATAAGCGTTTTGATTGTTGGCGACCCTGGAGTGGGAAAGACGTCTTTGTGGAATCTGTTTGCCAGGGATCATGCAAATGAAAAAGGTTATTCCTGCTATTCTACCACCCCTGCAATATTGGGGGCAAATTTTATTGGAGTTGGTTTTCTGCCAGACTATAATCTGGAACAGATCGTCCAGTTTTCAAAGACGAATAAAGGCGTGTTTTATTTTGGCAACTTGTGGGAATTGGATCAAGTCGGAATGTATCATAAGCATCCAGTCAGCGTTGCAGACTACCTTGTTCCGCATTTGGAAAAAAAGGAGTTGGGCGTCGTTGTAGAGTGCAATATTGAGCAGTTTGCCGATTTGGAAAAAAGAAAACCGGAACTGGTTCAATTGTTTGACGTTATCAAAATTGAACCTGCCAACGCCGAAACGACTGCCGAAATTTTAAAAGGATACGCTGATGAGTTTTTGAGTATCAGCATTTCCTCATCCGCTATATCTACGATAACGGAATTATACAAAAGATATTCCGCTTACGAAAGCCTTCCCGGGGCGGCTGTGAAATTTCAGGATTTGCTCTTGTCAAAGAATTTAATCGCCGCCAATAAAAAAGTTACTAAAAGCGACGTCATTGACTTTTTCACCCTTCAAACCGGATTGCCCAAATTCCTTTTGGATCCGGCTATTCCGTTTGATAAATCGGAAGCGAAGAAGTTTTTTGCTTCGCGCGTCATCGGTCAGGACGGAACGTCTGATGAAGACGCCAAAGACGATAACGACATCAACGCCGTCGATACGGTTGTCGAGCTGCTGGAGACGGTCAAATCCGGGTTGGCTCGTCAAACGGGACCTGTCGCAACGCTGTTGTTTATCGGTCCAACCGGAGTCGGCAAGACGGAAATGGCAAAGGCGTTGGCGGAGTATCTGTACAGCGATCCCAAGCGCATGATTCGTTTGGATATGAGCGAATTTGCAGACGTAACGTCAGCCGACCGTTTGATCAACGGTCTCAGCGGCGGCGGGGGCATACTGACGTCGCAGGTGCGCGCGCAGCCCTTTGGCGTTGTGCTGCTGGACGAATTCGAAAAAGCCCATCCATCTGTTTTTGACATGTTTTTACAGGTTATGGGCGAAGGACGTCTGACGGACGCTCAGGGACGTTTGGCGGTCTTTACCAACTGCGTTATTATTCTGACTTCCAACCTTGGGGTGGATACGTTTGGGAAAACGTCTTTGGCGATGCATCAATCGCAGAAGGGTTCGTCTCAACAGCATTTTACCGACTCCGTTGCGAAGCTGGTTCGTCCGGAACTGCTTAACAGAATAGACCGCATCGTTCCGTTCCGTCCGTTGTCCAAACCCGTTTTGCGTCAAATTCTCAATTTGGAATTCCAGAACGTCAATCGCCGTCTGGGGGTTCGATGGCGTCAATTGAATATCTCTTATGACGATTCGGTAATTGATAAGCTGGTTGAACTGGGATACTCGCCGCAATTTGGAGCCAGACCGCTGCGAAGAACTGTGGAAATGTACATCTTGCATCCCTTGGCGGAGGCGATGGCAAAACGGAATTCCAATCTCGCGTATGACGTGCATTTCTCTCTTCCTGAAAACCTGATTCATGCGTCGGCGGATTCCGTTAAGCCGGAACAGTTGTTCCGAATTTCCATCAAAACCCGATCAATGGATTCAGATATCCCGGCGGTTTCTTCCAGACAGACGACAGAATTTCTGCAAAGATATCGTTCTTTTGTCCAGAGCGTCAATTCCGTTTACAATTGTAACTTTATAGAGAGTCTTCAATCTGAAGTCCTTTATATCGAGCAGCTTTTGCAATCAGACAAGGAAAACGTTCAGAAATCGGTTTTTCAGCAAACGGAGCGTAAACAAAATATCTGTAAAGATTTCTTAAATCGTCTGTATGAAATTCGTAAAAAAGCTTTATCTTTGGAAAGCGATGTTGTTTATGATTTTCTGACGTCGAATGAAATGTTTGCTCTGCGCGTTGCAGAAACGACTTCGGCTGACAAAGAACTCGTCAGCGCGGAAAAAGAATGGAACAGTCTGTTGAAAGACCTGTTCTCTTTCAAACACGATCTTAAAAAGAATTTCAAATATACCGCCTATATTTTTGGAGACAATCCTTCTGTTCTTTTGTTTTTTGATTTGCTGTTTAAGGCTCTCATTCCGGGCGATTCCCTTAAAGAATCGTGCCTGATTAACAGGAACGCTTCTAAAATACAGAAGTATTTGGACTCGTATTGTTCACGCGTTTCCTCATTCCGCTGGATTGACTCGGACGGCGCATTTCATTTTGAAAACAACCAAAAAGCTTTTCAAAGAATTTTTCAGACGTCCCTTTCGTCCGAACATTCCAAACAGGAAAGCGGCTCCCGCAAACGCGAGAATAAAAAGCGTCCGTCAACTCCTTCGTTTGAGTGTTTAATAGAAGAATACGTTCCTGAAATCATGGAGGATATTTTCATCGAAGACGCTCCTGCCAGGGGATATAACGCGCTTGTTCTTGAGACCTCTGACCTTGATTCCATCATGCTGTTAAAATCTCTGGAAGGCTTCCATTCTTTGAAAGAAACCGAGACAACGGCTGAAAAGAGCCCTGAAAAGAGCGGCAAAAGCGGTAAAAAGAATAACAGGGAAACAAAACACGGCGCATACATTAATGTATTTCCCAGTGAACAATGTCAAGACGAACTTCCTCAGGGCGTTCGCAGAATTAAACTTGACGTGGGCGTCAGCGATTTCCAATTCCGCTTTACGTCCTCAAGCCTTCCAAAGGAATACTCTCCAGAAAAGCGTTTAACGTTTTCCTGGCAGTCGGAACAGTCTGACAGGATTTCGTTTGAAATTGACAGCCTTAAGAGCTGTTTCAATGATTACGTCGTTGAATACATTTGCAATAATTTACTGGAAAGGAATAAATAAATGGACAAATTGATTCCCGTTTTGGTCAGTAAACGAAACTCGTCCTATACGGCGCATGTCATATCTTCTCCCCAGATACAAAGCAGCAACTATTCTGAATGGAAGGCTCTGCACGCGATTCAGGAGAGTTTTGATAAAACCGTTGTTGATTTGATTTGTATGGATGAAAATACAACGGATGAGTTAAATCAAATGTTTTATGCTCCGGTGTGTCACGTTGACTGCTTCCGCGTCCAAACCTCGATTCACAGCCGCAGCTGCGACATTTGGCTGCCAATTGTGTATTGGTCTGAAGGAGACAGTCATTGTTTATCCTGCCCCTTCCTGGAACAATTTCTCTATATGTACAAAGAGGATGAGCTTTCCACTGAAACGGTGGAATATTATTTCCAGTGTTGGCTGCGGAAGGAAAGCTCTTCCTCTTCAAAAGAAGACTTCTCTCAAAAACTGGAATTCCTGGTAAAACAGTTTTCTGAAAAACATAATTATTATATTCGTTTGCTTGACGTTGCTTTTCACGATAAGCTGTACTACACATGGAGCAGGAGCCGATTGCCGCGAAGGAAGGTGTCCGCAACCAAAGAACTTGAAACGATTGCTGAATCGATTGTGTATCATCCCAGTTCCTATGACGAGCTGGTTTATTCATCAGATTATAAATTTGTCCGCATTCCGGCAAACGACAAATTGAATGATTTTTATAATCGGATTTACCAGGCTTTAATGGATGAACGTCATCGGAAAGGCGTTTTGATTGTAGGTCCGGAATTGACGGGGCGTTCCTTTGCCATTGAAACCGTTCTTCGCACCATCCAGCGCGATATCAACTATAAAAAGAACGCCAACAATATTTGGGTTCGCCGCAGTGACAATAACTATGTTTCCAAAGTCTGGAAATTAAGCGGCTCAGGCATTATTTCCGGCATGTCTTCGGTCGGTCAGTGGGAAGCGCGCGCGGAAGCGATTTTTTCACACGCTGCATATAACGACTTGATTCTCTATTTTGAATCCCTGCTGGATTTAACCGAGGAAGGCAAGACGGATCTGGGTTCGTTTAGCGTAGCGGACGCGTTAATGAACTATCTGAAAGAAAAGAGAATCCGCGTTGTTTCTCGAATCACGCCAACTCAGCTGGTTAAACTTCGAGACCGCAACCGTTCCTTTGTCAATCAGTTTGAAATCCTGACAATGCCCGCTTTTAGCTCCGAGGAGCTGCTGCGCCTTTATATCAGCAAGATTCAAAGCTGGAAAAACGCTGCAGACAACAGCGAGCGTTCTCCTTTTGAACATATTTCATATATGAATCAGCTCGTTGAATGGACGAATCCCAACGGCGGCGCTCCCGGCAGCGTTTGTAAATGGCTGGACAAGATTTCAGACAGACCGTCATGCAACGTTCAAGACGATCTTTTGTCGCAGATTGGCGCCAACTTCCCGCTGCTGAAAAATGAACTCAGCCCCAACGGCGAGGAAATCAAAAAAGAGCTTTCAGATCAGGTAATTGGTCAGGAAGAAGCCGTTGACGCGCTGACAAACTGGACGCTTAAATTTCAGGCGCTTTTGTCAGACCCGGGACGGCCGGCTGCCACGATGCTCTTTTTGGGGCCGACCGGCGTCGGAAAAACGGAATCCGCCAAGGCGGTTGCGCGGTTTCTGTATAATGACGACAGCCATTTTCTCCGTTTTGACTGCAACGAATTGAATTCCCCGTTCGCGGTTTTACATCTGGTCGGTACCGCTCGTTTCGATGGAACGTTGACCAATGCGGTGCGGATGGAGCCGTTTAGCGTTGTCCTTTTTGATGAAATCGAAAAAGCGCATCCCGCTTTTCACGACCTGTTGTTACAAATTCTCGGCGAAGGACGCTTGACTGACGGCAAAGGCCGAACGGTTTCGTTCAAGAATTGCTTTATTATTCTTACTTCCAATTTGGGAGCGAGTCAGACGGGGCGTTTTGCCGGCTTTGGAGACGTCAATCAAAACGACAGAGACGTTTATTTCAAGGCTCTGGAACGGTTTTTTAGACCTGAATTTATTAACCGTCTGGACAAAGTGGTTCCGTTTAATCGTTTAGGAAATTCCGAGCTGGAACTGATTGCCCGAAAATTTATTGATCAAATCAGTTCCCGAGAGGGTTTTCAAAAGAGAAAGGCGCTTCTGTCAATTTCTCCAACAGCCCTGGACTGGCTGGTTCAGCAGGGACACGATCCTAAATACGGCGCCAGACAAACTCAGCGCAGTTTGGAACGAATCCTGGTTGAACCGTTGTCCGCCTTTTTTGCTCAATCGACGTGGAATACCATTTCCGTTATTGAAATCGACTGCGATAACGACAAACTGACGTACTCTGTCTCTCCGATTTATCAATCCGGCAGACGTAAAGGCATGCTTTTAACGTCAGAAATGTTCGATAAAACGACTGCTAAAGAATACAATGTTTTTTATAGCGCGTTACTGGACTGGATCAATAAAATCAAAGGACTGTTTTTGACGTCTGATTCCTCGGAAGAAAACCTCCTTGATTGGGGACATTTGGACGAGCAAACCCGTTTGCGATTTCAAATTCAGGAAGAACTGGACAGCCTGAAAAACGATCTGGAATTGGTCGCAACGATTTCCCGCAGCTCTCAGCGTGGAATTGACAAAAAACTGAACCGCCATTTAACCGCTGACTTTGAAAGCAGAGTTCAAAAAATTTCCGTCCCCAAGCCTCTTTCTCTGGAAGAATGGAATCTTTTGCTCCAAAGCGAAAGCGGCGTATATCCTCAAAACATTAAGCTTTCTCAGGTGGAACCCGATAAAGACGACTCTCTTCTTGAAGCCCTGTCGAGATGTTCAAAGATACATCAGCTCATGGCGTCAGGAATTCCTCAGCCGGAAGAAGCGCTGATCCTGCTCTTTTCTACAGGAGAATTCACGGATAAAGCGAGTCTTGACGCTCCCATTAACAAGCTGATTCAACAGTTTGCAGACGACAACTGCTCTCCCATCCGGTTACAGCAGCATGCGTATAATCCGTTGCAGCGCCGAGAGACGTTGTATTATCACGCTCAGGGTTTGGGAGCGTACAAGCGTTTATCGCAAGGCTTGTCCGGGGTGTACGTCATGTTTGACAGCGTAGGACGTCTGTCCAGAGCCGATTCGCTGATAGTTTTGCCGTACGATTCCAAACAGCAAACGGCTGACGAATGCATTAAGACGTTTTTGGAATCCAAACCGAAAATTTGGAACGAACTGCGATACATGTATATGAACGATTCTTTTTATGAATCGCTCGACGCTCGAAAGTATTTCGTTCTCCCGTTGGAACTGGCTCAAGCGCTTTCGCAAATTGTTCATTGAGATTGACCTGTTTTCAAACAGAAGTCCCGTTTTAACACCTTGTAAACTTTTATTGTCATGGCAACATTAAAATTACCGATTATCATTTGGGAAGATGGAGAGAATTACTATTGCAAGCTGCTTTTTCAGCCGGCTTCGTATCCAAAAGAGTATGCCTGTTGTGTCGCTAAACGCCTAAACGACGCCAAAAGCGTTATGCTTAAAGTTGCAGAAAAGATTTACGAACAAAACGCCTGGAATGAGTTTGAGGATTTAGCCGTTCATTTGGAAACGTCTTGCGTCAAGGTCAAGCCGACTGTTAAGCTTCCTAACAAGAGTTTTCCGTCTCCTTTTCCTGTTGAGGTCAGCGTTCCCTACGTTTGGCGTCAGGATGTGATGGGTACTGTTGACGTTGAATTCCCCATTTTGAACCTTTCGTCGTCATTTTCCAGTTCCGAGAATTTCCGTCTGGAAGCGGACAGGTTTCTCAGACAGGAACTCCGAGAGCTTGACGACCGCAGCATTTACAATCTCAAAGACTCGCTTAACGTTCAATTGGATGAATTTTATATCAATGTTAAATCGTCTGAAAAGAAGAAAGCCTCTAAAAATGACGACGATGACGATGATGAGCTCTCATTGCTGAAACGGAACGCCATCGAATTGACGTCTGTGTATATTAAAAAGAACTATAGTTCCGCATGGGAAATGAAAGCGTACGTCGACCGGCTGGCGTCAGAGCTTGCCAACTCGCAATCGTCGATTGTCTTGGTTGGTTCTTCCGGATGCGGAAAAAGCACGGTTATGGTCAACGCCATCCGTCAGTATTATCAGGACAAAAACAAGAGTTCAGATTACCGCTTCTGGCTTTCCAACGACCGCCGGCTGGTGCAGGGAACAAAATGGCTGGGAGAATGGCAGCAGCAGGTCAATGACATTATTGAACAGCTGGCGAAAGAGCAGGGCGTTTTGTGCATCGAAAACCTGGCTCAGCTGATTGAAAATCCGGACGAAGCGGACTCGAGTCTGGCTTCGTTCTTTGCGCCTTTTATACGAGCAAAGCATGTTCGGATTATCGGGGAAATGACGCCCGAAGAATACCAGACCATGAAGCATGTTTTGCCGGAATTTATCGATCTGTTCGAACCGATATTCATCGAATCGCTTACTTTTGAACAGGGACGAGCGATGTTAATAAACTTGAACGCAGAATTTATGCGAAATCATAAATCGTTCGAGATTTCAGCAGACATCGCGCCCACGTTAGCCCACCTGTTTCATCGGTTTTACGGCGATTCGGCGTTTCCCGGTCAGGCGGCGCAGT
>JAZUMX010000620.1:0-1930 GCA_045603865.1 Thermoguttaceae bacterium | reverse complement strand
GTTGAGAAAAAAATAAGAGCTATTAGCTTCTAGCCACTAGCTAATAGCTAGAAGCTAGAAACTAACAGCTCCTTTACGAAACCGGAGCAGACAGGATTCGAACCTGCGGAAGGAGTACTCCTTCATCGGTTTAGCAAACCGACGCTTTCGACCACTCAGCCACCGCTCCAGAGGTTTTGGAATCAGCGTATTTGTTCCTGCTAGCGAACAATCGCGTATTTTGAAACCATAAACTTATCTCTAATTTACCACAATTTCTTTTTTTTACAAGGGAGAGCCAACGCCAAAACCGGCAAGATTTCGTTTTCCGCCGAAAAAATCTTGAATTTTTCCAAAAAACCGCCTATTTTTACATCATAACAGTTGCATTTTAGCAGGGAATCGATTATACTTTATATAAAGCAGTAGGAGGGAAGCTCCTGGCTGCTAGCTTCTAGTTGTTAGCTTGGTTGTTTGAGCGCCTCGGCTTTTACTTTTAACGTTGGAAGCAATTAAGAAAAGCTAGAGGCTAGGAGCTAATAGCTAAAAGCTCCTTTATGCGCAACTTTAACTTTATTTAATTATAATCCACGAAAGGAGACTCTTATGTCCAGTCGTTTTTCACGTCGTGATTTTTTGAAGACCGGCGCAGTTGCCGCTTCTTTGGCAGCCGCTAACGTTTCCGTTCCCGCATTCTGCCAGGATAAAGCCCCCAGCGATAAACTCAATATCGCTTTCGTCGGCACCGCTGGCATGCGTGGCGCAGATCACTTCAAAGCGATTAACGCCGCTCACGAAAACATCGTTGCTATTTGCGACGTTGACTCCAAGCTGTTAAATGCCGCCGGCAAACAGTTCGCGCCGCAAGCGGAAAAGTTCGCGGACTTCCGCAAGATGCTCGAAACGACCAAAGACCTCGACGCCGTTCTGATTACCACGCCAGACCACACTCACGCCGCCCCGGCTGTGATGGCTATGAAGATGGGTCTTCACTGCTACTGCGAAAAGCCGCTGGCTCACGACATTCGCGAAGCTCGCGTAATGCAGGAAGTTGCCGCTGAACAGAAAGTCTGCACCCAGATGGGAACTCAGATTCATGCGGAAGACAACTATCGACGCGTTGTTGAAATGGTTCAGTCCGGCGCCATCGGCAAGGTTCACGACGTTTACGTCTGGTGCGGAAAAGGCTGGGGCTTGACGCCTGACGCCAAACGTCCGACCGACACGCCGCCCGTCCCCGCCAATCTCGACTGGGATCTGTGGGTCGGACCCGCTCCGTTCCGTCCGTATAATCCCTGCTATCTGCCCGCCAACTGGCGCAAATGGTGGGATTTCGGCAACGGCACGCTGGGCGACATGGCGGCTCACATCATGGACCTGGCGTTCTGGGCGCTCAAGCTCAAGAACTGCAAGACGATTAAAATCGTTGACGGTCCGGAACGCAACCCGGAAGGCTGCCCGCTCAACCTCGAAATTGACTACACATTTGAAGCCGACGGCGAACAGCCGGCTGTCAATCTGCACTGGCTCGACGGCGGAAAGCGTCCGGAAATCCTCAAGCAGAAGAACATCCCGGATCGGTTCATGGGCGTTCTGTTCGACGGCGAAAAGGGACAGCTCTTTGCCGACTACGGCTCTCGCGTCCTGTATCCGGAAGCCAACTTCAAAGATTACAAAGCTCCTGAACCCTGGATTGCCAAATCGCTCGGACATCACAACGAATGGCTGCAGGCGATTCGCGACAACAAGCCGGAAGACTGCCTTTGCCGGTTCAGCTACGGCGGCCGCCTGACGGAAACGATTCTGCTTGGCGCTTTGGCGTACCGTGCTGGCGAAGAACTGGGCGGGGACGCCGACGCCATGAAGACGAACTCCGAAGCCGCCAACGCTCTGCTCGCCGTTCCGTACCGAGAAGGATGGACGCTGTAGGAATTAGCAATTGTCAATTAGC
>JAZUMX010000619.1:0-5977 GCA_045603865.1 Thermoguttaceae bacterium | reverse complement strand
TGTTCTTGTGGAAGTGGGTACTTGACAGACGGGGAAAAAATTGTAGAATGTTTTCCATAAATCGGTTGAAAAGCCGAAGCAATGGGCCTGTAGCTCAGTTGGGAGAGCGCAACGTTCGCAATGTTGAGGTCAGGGGTTCGAGCCTCCTCAGGTCCATTTCAGAACGTTTTGCAAGGATGGCTTGCAAGACGTTTTTTTATTTGTCCCTATAGCCTGTTATCCAACGTATGACAACTTTTTATATCGAAACGGTCGGGTGCCAAATGAACGTTCTGGACAGCGAGCTGGTTGCCGGATTGCTGGTTCAGCATGGCTATACGCCGGCTGCCGACCCGAAAAAAGCGGACATTCTGTTGTTCAATACGTGTTCCGTTCGCGCTCATGCGGAAGACAAAATCTATTCCGCCCTTGGACGTCTGAAAAACGTCAAGGACTTTCACCCGGAACGGATTTACGGCGTGATGGGGTGCATGGCTCAGAAAGACGCTCAGCAGATTGTCAAACGCTGTCCGCACGTTGACCTCGTCGTCGGACCTGGAAAGATCGCGCATATCCCCGATTTAATCGAAAAGATCAGAGCAGGGCAGACGCCGCAGATTCTCATCTCTGAAGATCGCCGCGGGAAAGATCAGCATGAAGTCGCGGCAACGTTTGAGCAGTACGACCCGCAGCGAATCGCGGGGCTGGACGAAGTGCATTCGCCGGACGCGGATCCCATTCCCCGATTTCAGGCGATGCTGAGAATCATGCTCGGTTGTAACAACTTCTGTACGTACTGTATTGTTCCGTACGTTCGCGGACCGCAGCAAAGCCGTCCGATTGGCAAAATCCTGGACGAAGCCAAACAGCTTCTCGACAACGGCGTGAAAGAGATCATGCTTCTCGGGCAGCGGGTCAATGCGTACAAGTACGAAGAAAACGGCAAGACGTATCAGCTGGCTGACGTTCTCTATGCGATGGCGGACTTGCCCGGCTTAGAGCGATTGCGATTCGTAACCGGCAGCCCCAGTCACGTTGATACGCGGCTGCTGGAAACCGTTCGAGACATCCCGATTGTCTGCCCGCATTTCCATATCCCGGCCCAGAGCGGGTCGAACGCCATGCTCAAAAAGATGAATCGCGGGTATACGGTTGAGCAGTATCGAGACATGGTCAGCGCGATCTATTCCATCGTTCCCGGCTCGTCCATAACCAGCGATTTTATCGTCGGCTTTTGCGGAGAAACGGAAGACGATTTCCAGCAAACGGCAGATCTGGTTCGCTGGGCGCGATTCAAAAACAGCTATATTTTCAAATACTCGCCCCGCGAGGGAACGGTTTCCGCAAAGTCGTGGGCGGACGACATTCCAGACGAAGTCAAACGCCGCCGCAACAACGAACTGCTCGCCATTCAAAACGAAATCAGCCTGGCGGACAACCAAAAGTTCGTTGGAAAGACGGTTGAACTGCTCGTCGAAGGTCCCAGCAAAACCGCGCTCAAGCTAATTTCGTCAGACGGAGAGAATCGGCAAATTCAGATGTCCGGCAGAACCCCCTGCGACCGCATCGGCGTCTTTAACGGATCGGAATCCCTTGCTGGTCAGATTGTCAAAATCGAAGTCGAACGCGCAAGCAATTTTACGCTCTTTGGAAAGCTGGTCTGATTTGAGCGTGAAGTTCTAGCGGTTTCAGCCCTGTTAGCGTATGTCCTGTAATCTACAATGTCCATTTCAGATTTGACGATTCGACCTGCCGTTTACGAAGACGCAGAAGCGATCGCGGCGATTTACGCACCGTACGTAACTCAAACGGCGGTTTCTTTTGAATACGTCGCCCCGACCGCAGAGGAAATCCGGAGCCGGATGGAAAAGACGCTTAAGCGGTATCCGTATTTTGTCGCGATTGTTGATAACCGCTTGGTTGGTTACGCTTACGCCGGACCGTTTCATCCCCGCGCCGCGTTCTTTCGTTCTGCTGAGACATCCATTTACGTTGAACGGGGCTTTCATCAGCGCGGAATCGGTCGAGCGCTGTACGAGCGTCTGGAATCCGCCCTCAAACAGCAGGGGATTCTGAACCTTAACGCGTGCATCGCCTATCCCGACCCGGAAGACGAATTCCTGACTCTGGACAGCGTCCGATTTCACGAACGGCTCGGATACGTCATCGTCGCCCACTTCCATAAATGCGGCTGGAAGTTCAACCGCTGGTACGATATGGTATGGATGGAGAAGATGATTGGAGAGCACGAGTAGGACGGCGAGCCGGGACGCGTAAGCCCCCGGAAATAGTTCACGCTGAGATGCGGAGGCGCGGAGGGTGTTCGCGAAGTTTTAAAAACTATGCGCTCTTTGCGTTCTTTGCGGCTTAAAAAACTTTGGCGAGCTTCGCTCGCGATCCGGAAAGGTTTTCGACAAAACTCCTTGACATTGACTTTTTAATTTGTTATAATTTTTTGTAGATTGTTAACTATTTCTTCATTTCGTCCATTTTTCAGGACTTCGCGTCCTTTTTTCGCATTCATGAAACGTTCAATTAATCGCCGCGCGTTCCTTCAAGCCGCCGCTGTTTCCGCGCCGTTGGTTCTCGCGTCCCGCGTACTGGGAGCGGACGGGCACGTCTCGCCGAACGAGAAAATCGTTCTGGGAATGATCGGGCAGGGAAATCAGGGTCGGCTGGATACGTCCTCGTTTTTGATGCTTCCTCAATGCCACATCGCGGCGGTTTGCGACGTCATGGAAAAGCACGCCGCCCGAGCGAAGCAGATGGTCGATGAAGCGTACGGAACCGCCGACTGCAAGCAGTTCCAGTACTCCGAAGAGATTTCCCATGCCGACGGGTACGATGCTGTGTATATCGGGACGCCGGAACACTGGCATCCGTGGCTGGCGATTGACGCTATGCGGCACGGAAAGGACGTTTACTGCGAGAAACCCGAAACGTGCACCGTCCGCGACGGTCAGCTCATGCGTCAGACCGCAATTGAGACCGGGCGCGTTTTCTCCGGCGGTTCTCAGCGCGTTTGGAACGACTACCACAAATTCCACAAAATCGCCCGCGCCGGCTATCTAGGCGAGATTCGCGAGGGCTGGGCGAATCCGGGGCTTCCTCACTTTACTGACCGCGCGCTCAAAGCCGAGCCGATTCCCGAGGGTCTGGACTGGGACCGCTGGCTCGGTCCGGCGCCCTGGCGTCCGTTTAATCGCGCGTATCTGACTTGCGGTCGCGGGAACGGCTGGTTCGACTTTACCGGCTCGACGAACGGCTGGGGTTCTCACTGCTTTGGCGGCTTGATGTTCGCCATGGAGCTGGACTATACCGGTCCGACCGAGATCATTCCCGCCAGTCTGGACGAAAGCGGACTTTTGACGTACCGGTTCGCCAACGGCTGCGTCATGCATACATGCGGGACGTGGGGCACGGTTCCCGGATTCCGAAACGGTCTGCGAGACGGTGGCGGCGGTGAAATCTGCCTGCGCGGAGAGGACGGCAAACTCTGCGAGGAAGACATCGTCAACGGCAAATACCCGGTTCCGGACATCCCGATTCCGAATTACAAGGGAGAGGTTTTCCATCGTCCGTCCGACGAAAAGCTCGACATTGACTCGCCGATGATAGCCGCAGAAGGCGAGCCGTGCATCATGGGCGATTTCCTTCACTGCGTTCGCACGAGAGAAATCCCGTTCCGAAACATTGAGCGGTGCCATCGCGTCTGCTCAATCGGTCATTTGGGACGCATCGCTCAGCTTCTCAACCACCCGATCCATTTTGACCCGGAAACGGAAAACATCCTCAACGACCCGGTCGCTCAGGCGATGCTCGACCGACCTCGTCGTGAACCGTGGACGCTGTGAGAATAGTTCATCCGACAAGCCCGAATCTGAGAAGCCTCTAGCTATTAGCTACTAGCTTTTAGCTTGTACAATTGAAGTTCTAAGCTGATAGCTTTAAAGTCGGAGGCTAATATCAAAAGCTGGTAGCTAGAGGCTAGAAGCTAAAAGCTCTCTCACAGCTACAGCGTAAAATTCAGCCATTGGGCGACTGCGCCGCCTTGTTCCAGGAACCGCAGCGAGAACGGGCAGGCGCGTCCTTGAGACTGGAATTCTATATAAACCGGATTCTTGCCTTTGTTGATTGCAACAGGAACGACGAACGGTTTCTCTCCGCCAGTTTTGCTCTCGAAAATCACCTTTCCGTTGAGCCAGAACCGGACGGGAACCGGCGAGGTCAGTTCCGCGTTGAGTTTGACGTCTGTGTCCGACTCCACGATGTTTCGCAAGTAGAGGAACGAGCCTTTCGGGAAATGGCGCGTCGTTGCCAGTTCCCATCCCAAAACCGTCTGACCTGCTATCAGCGGCGACCATTTATCAGCGGGAAACGCCGCAGGGTTGTCGTTACGCATTTCTTGCGCTTGGGTTGCAAGCCACATGAAAACGCCACCTTGTCGGATGTCGATTTGACGCAATACCGCCAAAGCGCGCAGACGAACGTCTTCGTTTTTGCAGTTCTGTTCCACGTCGGTCAGAATCTCTCTGACCTCGTTTTGCATGGAAAACCGTTTCACGTTCCCGATTCGGACGGCAGCCAGAGCCGCGTTGGCGGAGGTTTTGGAATCCCGCTTCATCTCCTGGGCGGCAAAGCGCATGCACTCCACCTTGCGGCAGTAACGACCCATCAAGTCCCAGACTTGTTTCTGCGTTGTAACGTCAGGAGAGGCGAGGAGTTTTTTGTACCACTCCAGCGGCGAGGGCGCGCGTTCGATGGACGTTCCCATTTTTTCAAGAAGTTCCAAGCGCTTTTGAGCGTCGGAGCACGCCAAGACCGCGGTGGTTTCGGATTCCAGCCGGGCGGCAAGCTGAGCGTCCGTTTCGAGAGTGAAGTCGTTCCGATAGAACTCGCCGTGACGGTACGGGGCTGTAAACGTCTCGTCTTTGGGGACGGTCGAGTCGTGATTCTTTTTCACGAAAGAAACGAGCATCTGGGCGATTTTAGCCGTTTCGCCGTTGTTCGCGTCGGACGTCAAAAACGGGGTAAGCGCTTCGACCGTCGCGTCGCCGGCGATGGGGTGGAGAATTCGCCCGATGGTTCGCTGACCGTCGAGCGTGGCAGTCGGAAACGCGGCGAGAAGCATTCTCTCCGCCTCAAGCATTTCCTCGCTGCCGGGCTCCATCTGAAAAATCGCGTATTCCATGGGAGCGATCGCGCCGTTATTCACGCCCGCTTCGTAAGTGGGGAAAATCTTGCACGCAGCGGCGACCTTCTCCAGCGGCGTCTGCGCGAAAAGGGGCGAGACAAAGGCGACAAGGACAAACAAAAACGGGGTGAAAGTCTTCATGGCGTTTATTCAATTTCAAATTGGTTTTGTAATGACGGGACAATCCTGACGTTTGGGAAATCTTATTGTTCCTTTGCGCCGTCCTCTTGAAGAAGCTCAGCCAGTGTTTTCATTACGTTTCGACCCAGTTCGCGACCGGTTACCGGCGTGATAGTTGCGTTGCCGCACAGGGAATAGCCGAATTCCATGCAGTTCGTGAAGTAGGCGTTGGGAAGGCCTTGCGCCCAAACTCTCGAGGAGGACAGGTTGCCATCTTTCCCGGTAAACGTTCTGATCGAATTGTATTTGCCGTCGCTGCGACCCGGCACGTCCCATTTGGGCTCGTATTTCAGCGTTCCGTCTTTTTGGTTTTCTGCCAGTTTATCGCGGAAACGGTTCCAGATCGGGTTCATTTTTTCCATCTCAATGGGACCGTGGGAGTAGTAGAATTCGTTGTTGCCCCCGCGGATATTGGGAGCGTGGAGATCCATAAAAACGAGTGGAATCCCTTCCGATTCTTTTACGATCAGCTTCTTAAACGCCTTGACGGACGGGTACCGTTCCTGAACGTAGTCCCGATTATGATCGTGAGGACTGCGGTTTTTGCCCTGATCTCCGTCCTCAACGCCGTCTTTGTCCATAAACGGAATGAAGACGATTTCCGTGTTTTGACGAAGCCATTGC
>JAZUMX010000618.1:0-4156 GCA_045603865.1 Thermoguttaceae bacterium | reverse complement strand
GGGCGCAGGCGCGTCTGAGAAAGTTATGCTGATAAACTTCTCCGGCTCGCGTTTGGCTTCCGGCTGCGGGAGAATGTTGGCGATAACCGTTGTGATTTTCTCTTGAACGGCTCTGGCGGTTTGCTCGATAACCTGAGCGTCTGTCGGCTGCGGTTCGTAACCGATGGTTCCGCGGCTGCGGCACAGCGCCAGGATGCTGTCCATGGGAATGACGACGGACACGCTGACGCTCTTTTCCGCCAGCGGGCTTTTTTGTGTAACGATTTCTTTCCCGCCCAGAACGCCCTCTTCGGTTTTGCGAATTACCGGGGTCGGTTCGGGCTGCGGAACCAGTTTATTCAGATCGCTGTTGTTGGCGGGCTGATTGATGCCGAAAACGGCGGGCGTCATGTCTTCGATAACTTCAGAACGATAAATTGTCGGTTCCGGGTCGTGTTCGATTCGTCGCTGGGTTTCGGACTGACAGTCTGAAATTTCGACGGTTGTTTGGACGATGGCGTTGTCTACCGACGCGCGAACCAGTTCGGAAATCTTCCTGTTCCAGAAGCGTTCCGCGGTCAGTCGTTTGGCAAGAGCCGGGTCTTTGACTCGTTCGGGAGAATCCAGCGCGTCGGCGTTGTCAGCCGCATAATTTGACGATGCGTTGTTTTGAGTGTAACAGGCGCCGGTTCGGGTGTCGACAATAACGACGTTTTCGGTTTTCAAGCCGGCAATCGCGTTGGCGGTTAAACGGCAGATAGCGTCAATTTTGGCGTCGTCCAGGTTGTAACCGGGAACGGATTTTAAACTGACGGAGGCGCGAACGATCGTTTTAGGGTTCAAGCCGCCCTGCTTTTCTGTGTCCCACAAAACGGACGCATTGGAAACGCCTTCGATGGAATTGATAATATCCGCCAGGTCTTTTTGCTGAGCGGCTTTGATTTTCAAATTGCGGACTTCGGGAGAATCAAACAGAGAAATCTCGACAGCCGTTTTTTCGAGCGTTCGACCAGACTCCTGCGGCAAGGCGTTAGCTTCCGCCAGAGCGGCAACGTAAGCGCTGCGGCTTTTCGCCGGGATTTCCAGCGTCTGGTTGACGATTGCATAGTCAGAGAGATTCTTTTTCGCCAGAGCCGCTTCGATTTGAACCAACTCGTCGGGCGTGAACTGCTTTCCGTCGAAAAGAGCGATTCGGCTTTCAGAATGGGGCTGCATTTCCAACCAGATTCCGGCGCCGCCGCCAATTAACAGAATTGCAATGACGCACAACGCCGCCAGGCGAAACGCTCTGGATGCGAAATACGAGTTGGAATTATGTGAATTGGTCGACGGCGGCATGGAAAACGGTCTTTAAGGATTGGGGAGTTAGAGGTTAGAAAGCAGTAAGACGACAGCGTTTATGTTGAATAAACATAAAGCTCTCCGTTGTCGCTTTGAGCTAACCGCTTATTACTATGCTCTCTCTTATACACAATTCCTCAAAATTTTTCCAGACCAGTTTTCCGATTTTTTTAATCTTTTTGAAAAGGAATAAAAAAATTATAAAAGATGGGAAAATTGCTATAGCAAAAACTCGCAAAATGAGTATAATAGAGAGTATTATGATGTACCACTTCAAACACTTACGAACAAAGTTTATTTTGGCGATCGGCTTGCCGATGATTGTCATTTTTACAATCATGGCGTTTGTCGAATATCGCTATGCTGAAACGTCTGTCAAACTTTCGACCGAAGATTACGTAGAATCAATTGTCGGGAACATGTCAATGCGGATCAATCAGATGTGCATTAAAAACGCCCAGATTGCTCGCAACAACGCGAGCTTTTACCGGGCGTTTCCAGACGCTTTGAAAGACGCTCAACGTTACGACGGCGCGGTTCAGGTTCTTCGTTCGTCGCTGACTGATGAGAACCCGGAACTGTTCGGTATGACTGTCTCCATGATTCCTCTGCCAGACGAACCGTCTTATGCGGTGAACAGCGAGCCGGACGGGTTTGTGCGTCCGGACACGTCGCCCTACGTGTTCCGAGTCCCCGGAAAAGAAAACGAAATCGGCGTTTCCGATTTGGTAAACCAGGGCGGCGTCTATTATTCTATTGACCACTGGCGGGGTTTGCATTGGTACTCGGATCCGTTTAGAACGCACGAAACGTACTGGTCGCCGCCTTATATAGACGACACGCCGGGCCTGGAAAACGTCGAGATGGTAACCTGCAGCGTCCCGGTGATTATCAATGACCGCCCGCGGGCGATTTGCACTATCGACATCAGTCTGGCAAAGATTCGAGAGATTCTGGACGGCTTGCAGCCCCCGGTCGGCTATTTAATTCTTCTTACCCCTGACGGGAAGATGATATATAATAAGGAGTTCAATCGCTCCGTCGACCTTGAGCGGCTGAAGTCCTCCGAATGCGGGTACGGCTACACGTTGAGTCAGGAAGATATGGACAAACTCAAGCAGATGACCCGCGAGCAAAAAACCGGACGGATTGTCATGTACGACGTCAACAACCATAAAAATGCGCTGATCGCCTTTGCTCAGCCTGTTCCTGAGACTGGCTGGTCGCTCATTCACGTCGTGTCCGAACCGGAAATCCTCAAACCGCTGGTTGCGATGTTTTGGCGTCAGTCGCTGCTCTATTCGCTGATTCTCTTTACGACGATGCTTATTCTGTCGATCGTTTCTGGCGTTGTTACCAAACCGCTGGAAGATATCGACCAGGCGTCAGAGCGAATTATCGACGGCGACTTCTCCGTCCGTCTTCACGACATGGCGTCCAACGACGAAGCGGGACGTTTGGCGAAGACGTTCAATCACATGTTGGAAACGCTCAGAGAAACCGTCGATCAAAAGGCGCAGGAGTCTGCCGCGCGCCGGACGATAGAAAACGACGTTTCCCGCGCTCGAGAAATCCAGTCGAAGATGCTGCCAGATCCCAATTCGCTGGGGAAATCTGCCCTGTTTGACATCTACGCGCTCAACCTGCCCGCCCGATTCGTCGCTGGCGACTTCTACGATTTCTGGATGCTGGACAATCAAACGCTGGCTCTGGTCGTCGCGGACGTCTGCGGCAAGGGAACCCCGGCGGCTATGTTCATGGCGATGTCCAGAACGATTCTCCGCGGCGTTGCGAATGCCCGGCGGTCTCCTGCGGAAACCCTGCGGAGAATGAACGAGATTCTCAACCACTCCAACGACCAGATGTTCGTTACCGTGTTTTACGCTCAGTACAACATCAATACCGGGCACATGGTCTACGCCAACGGCGGGCATCTTCCCCCGATTGTGCGTCATAACAACGGAACCGCGGAGGAATGTCCGCTCCCGTTCGGGTTCCCGGTTGGAATCATTCCAGACGCCCGCTTTGACCAGTCTGAACTGGATATTGATCCGGGAGAAAGCCTGTGTATCTATACAGACGGCGTCTCTGAGGCAACGGCGGAAACCGAATCCGGCGAGAAAATGCTTTTCGGGTCGAACCGAATTGTCGCCGTAGTTCAGCGCGAAGGAGACGTTTCTCCGGAAACCCTTTGCAAAGACATGGCGCGCATTGCCGACTCGTTCCGCAAGTCCGAGCGGCAGGACGACATCACCGTTTTGGCGATTCGTAGAAAATAGTTTCCGGGGAGCGGACATTGTCCGCTTTATCTTAGGTTGATTGTTTTGGGCGGGTAATACCCGCCCCCCGTAAACGCTCTCGAAAATAATTTTCTAAAAAAAGCTCTTGCGTCCTATTGTATTAATATGGATATAGCGCTATAATGTATAGATAACGGTATACTAAAATGTATAAAAGCGGCGAGTTTTATTTGCAAGGAATTCTCGCCACTCGCTCCGTGGGTTAAAACCCACGGCTATTGATATTGAACCGCTGACGCGGTTCTAGCAGAACGCTATCGCGTCTGTTTTAAAACTCGCAACTCGCAACTCGTAACTCGCAACTCAAAAAATGGAAATTTGGCCAGCAATCGATTTACGCGGCGGACAGTGCGTCCGACTTCAACAGGGCGATTACAACAAGCAGACCGTTTTCGGCGCAAACCCGGCGGAAATGGCGCAAAAATGGGCGTCTGAAGGTGGGCGACATCTGCATCTGGTTGACCTCGACGGCGCAAAAGACGGCAAGCCGGTCAACATGCCGTCCGTCAAGGCGATTCTTCAGGCGGTCGACATCC
>JAZUMX010000617.1:0-2079 GCA_045603865.1 Thermoguttaceae bacterium | reverse complement strand
CATCGGGAGATAGTTAAAAGGCACGCTGTCGGCGATGCGGTCGTAATGCTCGTTAATTTTATATTTGATAACTTTGAAAGCGTACATGCCGCGGTTTTCGTTTGCGCCCAAGACCCATGGACGGACGTTTCCCGCCTGGGTGGAATACGCGCCTTTAGAGTCTTTCTGGATGTATTCGCTGACTAAAAGCGTGTTGCTTAACCCGTCTGTAACCATGCTGACCTTGACGGCTTTCATCCAGCCGAACATGCCGTTGTCCGGCAAATCCCCGTACGTTCCTCCAGAATCATTTGGCGCTACTATGTAAGGATCTCCCTTTTTATTATTGAGTTCATCCTGAGTGCGAATGACGCCTCCGACGCCGTTGTACGTCCAAAGGGCGCCGTACTTGTAATAGATTGATTCTGTACAGAGAATTTCACGCTGATAGGAAGGACAGTAATACATGGGAATAACCGTTGTCAGCGCGACAGGACGCGGGTTTTGATAATACATTTGCTTAGAGGAATAGGTGAAGTCAATCGTATCGTAAAGAGTCTGTTGTTCGATGTACGGAAGAATAAAAACCGTAAAACAATGATTGAAAGCGCCTTCTTCTTTGCCTTCGGCGTATTTTCTCATTCCGTTTGCAGGAGGATACGCGTCACTGTGAGACGACGAATAAGAGATGCACGCCAGGGAAATCTGTTTGAGATTGTTGGCGCACCGCGTTTTTCGCCCTGCTTCTCTTGCCGCCTGAACAGCCGGTATAAGCAAACCAATGAGCACGGCGATAAACGCAATTACGACCAGCAGTTCTACCAGAGTGAATCCATTCTTTTTATTCATGATTTTTACAAGGACGTAACGTATAGCGCTCCGGTCGGGGGAACGGTTCCGACCTCGGCGCTAAACCAGGAGTTCAATTATTCCCATGCAATAATATATTCGATTCTCAAGAGAATTACAAGGGGGAACAAAAGAATTTTGCAAATAATTGACAAATCTTTTGTAAAATTTTATAATTTAATAATGTGTTATTTTCGCTTTCGCCAGTACAGCAACCCCATCGCGCCAAGCGCCATCAGCGCCCACGTGGACGGTTCCGGGATGGCGTTGGCGTCTACCGTAGCGGAAAGAACTCCTGTCGTTGAATTATAGCTGACGTCCGTCAGGAACGACGGATAGGAAAGGATTACGTTGTTGTCGAAATCTTCAATTCCTTTAGGAAGCTGAAAACTGATCTGCTGATTCGGAGAAATGGACGTCCCAGCTCCCATTGCCAGAGATACAATCGACCCGTCTTCAAACACGGCAGAGCCAGCTCCCGTGCCCTCGCTGTTGAGAACCGTGAGCGAGTCTGTTCCCGTATTGTCGAATTCCATCAGAAGCGTTGCGCCGCTGTTGAGCGTGAAATCGCCGGTAATTTCCAGCGATCCAATCGAGTTGCCGGGCGAGAAAATCACAGTGGAATTATCGGCGTCAGCAAGACCGACTTCAAGAGAGCCGGTATAGTATTCTTTCATATCCAGACGTCCGGAGGAAACGAGCAGGCTTTGGATGTCAACTTCGCCTTCAGCCGCATTGATCAGCAGCGTTCCTTCTCCTGTTTTGATGAGTTTACCGCTGCCGGACATTGTGGAGTTGATCAACGCCTGTTTGCCGGCGTCAACCTGGAATTCCGTTCCGTTGGCAGAGGTCAAATTGATATGGACGGCTTTCCACCAGATTGAATCAACGCCGGGGGCGGCTCCGGTGATAACCGTCCCTTTGCCAAGGTTGACAGTCGCTTTAACATTGTTGGTATATGAACCGCCCTCTCGAGGATACGTAACGTTAACAACCGACAGCGTTCCATCGTCAAGCGTAAGCGTTGTGTCAACCGCGTAAGTTTTGTAATTTACGTTGCCAAACTGGACAAAATCAGTCGTTAAAGAACCTCCATTGGTAATTGTAACAGCGCCTGTTGCGTTTGTTCCGCGACCGTGCATTGCAACGGCGTTTGCTGTAACAGTTCCACCGTCAACGTTAAGCGTACCGGACATCGTAACGCCGGGGAAAATCTCGTTGGCGGAAAGTGTCGCGTCTTTGTAGACGTTG
>JAZUMX010000616.1:0-1615 GCA_045603865.1 Thermoguttaceae bacterium | reverse complement strand
GTACGGACTTTGTTCTTCCGGAGGACGGCGAGACGTGAATTCGTCTGATTACTAAAAGAGACCCGGAAGCGTTGGCGATTATGCGCCATTCCTGCGCTCATGTCATGGCGCGCGCGGTCATGCGTCTGTACAAAGACGTTGAACTGGCGTTCGGTCCGACGGTCGAAAACGGGTTCTATTACGATTTCGCCATGCCCAAGCCGATTTCCGAGGCGGATTTCGAGGCTATCGAAAAGGAAATGGCGAAAATCGTCAAGGAAGACGAGCCGTTTGAACGCATTGAAATGTCCC
The DNA here is from genome assembly GCA_045603865.1 of Thermoguttaceae bacterium. GTDB lineage: Bacteria > Planctomycetota > Planctomycetia > Pirellulales > Thermoguttaceae > RUG11551. The sequence continues at coordinate 1,324 of JAZUMX010000616.1, read as the reverse complement.
GCGACGAAGCGATTAAACTTCTCGAAGGCATGGGACAGAAACTCAAGGTGGAACATCTGCAAACGACCCTGTCCGACAAGGACGTCGTTTCGTTCTATCGTCAGGGAGAATTCGTCGACCTGTGCCGCGGTCCGCACGTTCCCAGCGCCGGGTTCTGCGCCTCGTTCAAGCTCATGTCGGTTGCCGGCGCGTACTGGAAAGGCGACGCCAACAATCAGCAGCTGACCCGTCTGTACGGCACGGCGTTTTTCGACAAGAAAGAACTCGCCGAGTACATCACCCGTCTGGAAGAGGCGAAAAAGCGCGATCACCGCGTACTGGGCAAACAGCTTGAACTGTTTACCATCGACCAGAACGTCGGTCCGGGGCTGATTCTCTGGCTGCCCAAGGGCGCCAAAGTCCGTCGAATTCTGGAAAACTTCCTCGTTGGCGAACTGGAAAAGCGCGGATATCAGCTGGTCAACACCCCGGTTGTCGGACGAGTTGGACTGTACAAAACCTCGGGGCATTATCCCTATTACGCCGACAGCCAGTTCCCGCCCATCGCGGTAGACGAAGACGACCTGTATCTGCTTCGTCCGATGAACTGCCCGCACCACATTATGGTTTATCAGAACCGTCCGCGGTCTTATAAAGAGCTGCCGCTGCGGTTGGCAGAGTTCGGGAACGTACATCGATACGAGCAGTCCGGCGAGCTTTCCGGCTTAACCCGCGTTCGTGGGTTTACTCAGGACGACGCTCATATTTTCTGTACGGAAGATCAGGTGGAAGACGAATTCCGCCGATGTCTGGAAATGACCGTGTTCGTTCTCAAGACGATGGGATTTACCGATTACAAAGTTCGTCTGTCGTTCCGCGACCCGGCGTCGGACAAGTACGTTGGCTCGCCGGAAAACTGGGACAAGGCGGAAGCGGCGTTGAAGAAAGTCTGCGAGTCGATGAACCTGCCGGACTTGTCAATCGCTCAGGGCGAAGCCGCCTTCTACGGTCCCAAAGCGGACTTTATCGTAACAGACTGCATCGGCCGTCAGTGGCAGCTGGGCACGGTTCAGCTGGACTACAACCTGCCGTCGGAACAGCGATTCAATCTGGAATACATCGGCGCCGACAACCAGCCGCACCGTCCGGTTATGATTCACCGGGCGCCGTTCGGCTCGTTTGAACGGTTCTTCGGAATCCTGATCGAGCATTTCGCCGGCGCGTCCCCGCTGTGGCTGGCTCCGGAACAGGTTCGCGTTCTGGTCGTCAGCCAGAAATTTGAAGAGTACGGCAAACAGATCGAAGAAACTCTCCGCACGGCGGGGCTTCGCGTTACAGGCGATTA
>JAZUMX010000615.1:0-3492 GCA_045603865.1 Thermoguttaceae bacterium | reverse complement strand
AAGGCGGCGTCAAGCCGCCGCACTCCCCGAAAGATGTCGCATGTTACTTTCTCTTCCGCCAGTAGAGCAAGCCGGCGGCGCCGAGAATCAGCAGCGCCCAGGTTGACGGGTCCGGAACTTCGTTTGGAGAAGGGTGCGGCGCGATCAAGGCGATAATGCCGTCTGTATACAGCTGAGCCAGATCCCAGGAATATCCTTCGTCGAGTTCCGGCAAAGCAATATCGGCAAAGACGCCCGAAATGTCAACGCTGTCCGGCAGAGCAATCAGCTCAAACAGGGTCGTCGATCCCTTCGGGGTACGCAAAGCGCTCGGATCCAATGAGGAAATGTCCAAAGCGGCTAAACCGGAACCGATGTCGAACGAATCGCCTTGCAAGACGAGCTGGTCGTAGCTGTTGGGATTCTGAATCTCAAACTTCATCGTCGGCATGTTGGATGTATCGATTTCAGAGCTGTAAGCGAAAACTTCAACTTCCGTCAGGTTGAGCGGGGCGGTCGTTGCGGCGCCGCGAACGACGCGAACTTTCTGACCGGTAACGTCATACGGGACGTCAACAATAAATCCCTTGTGTCCGCCGCCCTTATAGGTTTGAGACTGCCAAACGACGTTATCGTCTGCGTCTAAAACGTCAACGTAAAAACCAACGCCGTCTGTAAGTCGTGAGTTAATGCCCTCAAAGTCGCGGTTGTAAATGACAACCTTGCCGAAGTTGACGTCTTCTCCATACGAAACACCCCAATAATGGGCAACGTTGCTTGTGCCGGTGTGTGAAAAGTTGCTGTCGTTGTAGTCGCCATCGATAGCAAGCGAGGCAAGATAGGTCGTATTGTAATTGGAATCCTGGAACGCTGTACCCGTTCTGCCAATGTTGGCTGCGTCTATCGGAGTTGTCGCCAGATACGAGCCGGAAATCGTCGTCGTTCCAATGGCGTCCGTTCCGCCAATCGTCAAAACGCCGCCGGACTGCGCGAACGTGTCCTTATAGCTGAGCGTTGTGTCGATTGTCCCGGCGTTTAACGTTCCGCCTGAGACGTGAGCGGGAATCGCCAGCGTATCGATGTTGGCAACGCCGCCGGACATGTAAAACTGGGTATTCATATTGTTATACCCATCTTTTCGGGTAATGGACGGCGTATTGAGAGTTCCGCCTTCAAGATTGTAAACGCCCGACCCCTGGTTGGCGTTCAAGCCGTACACAATGCCCGCTTTCGCGTTAAACGTTCCGCCGGTCTGGTTGACGTACGAATACGAATTCAAAGCGTATCCCGGCGCGCCGGTAAAGAGTTGATTCGCGTTGAATTCACCGGTTCCGGACAGGTTGATTGTCGACATTCCGCGCGTACCGGCAAAAAACTGATTGTTCACGTTAAATTGACCGCCGGAAATATTGAAAATCGCTTTGCCGCCTGTCTGGTCGCCAGTATAAGTTGGATTGTTGGTGGAGATGTTTATGGTTCCGCCGGACTGATTGATAATGCCTGTTGTGTTATCAGCAACAAGAAAACTGTACCCTTTGACCGTGAACGAGGCGTTGTCCGAAACGTTAAGCGTACTCGTTCCAGCATTATAACCAATGCGAACCCGGTTGTTGCCAGAAGCGGTAACGTCTACAACTGAGTTGTCTTTCAGCGTCATGGTTCCAGACCCTTTGGAGCCGGAATCCGTGCCAATTTCAAGATGGTCTGTAACAGTCAATTTTGAATTGCCAGACAGCGTCATGGATCCCATATTCGCTCCGCGCTGACCGACAAACAGGTTTTTAACGCTCATCTGGGCGTTGTCTTCCAGATTGATAAACGACGGGCCGCCGCCATTGTTGGCAATGCGAACCGTGCTGTTGAACGTCAGTTTGGCGTCATTGGAAACCGTGATTTGTCCCTTTCCCTGGTTGCCGATTTCTGATTCAGCATTGACTGTAACTTCGCCGCCGGAAATGTTGACAACGCCTGTTCCTGCGCCATAGTAGCCAGGACGCAGTTTGTTGGCTGTAACCGTACCGCCGGTTACGTTGAGAGTTCCAAGACCATCGTGTCCAACGAACAGGTCGCCGGAACCTGCCAACGACGCGCCGGATTCTACAGTAAGCGTAGTTGGAGCGTTTCTGGAGTTTTCTCCAATTCCCATACCTGTAACAGAGAGATTTGCGCCGTTTTTGAGCGTCAAAGACGCTTCCCCAACAACATGACTGTATCCAAAGTGCATATAACCAAGCGACATTGACGTATCGAGCGTCATGTCGGCAGCTTCGTCTCCATACAGACCAACGCCGACGTTTTGACCATTCGGATTAGAAGACCAGTTATTGACGTTGGCAAAGTTTTTGTCTTCCGGGTTGGCTATCCAGTGAACGATCTCTTCAGAGCGAAGGTTCATCCCCTCGAAACTGCGAATTACAATATTTTTGCTTTCAAACGCAGCAAGGTCGTCGCCGGTAAAAACGATTTGATCAAATTTTCCAGAGAACGAATTGGCAGCCAAGAGATTGGGAATGTCAGCGGCGGTAATCGCGCTGGCGTCCATAACATTAAGCTTGAGCGTTCCGCCCATGGTCAAAGCGCCGGAAACCGACAATTTATCGTTGCCGGTGGAATCAATATCCATCGTCAAAACGGAATTATTTGAAAGCGTCAAATTGTACGACTGATAATTTTTGCCGTCAATCATTGCGCCGTTATTGCTTGTTGCGGAAAAGCCGCCGTTGTCTGTTGGGGTGTAAACTTGAACTTCGGAAATGTTCAACGGTTGAGCGATGCCGTTGGTAATGCGAACCCAGCTGGCGTTGAACGTATCCGGCAAATCAATCGTCCCAGAACCGCCGGGGAACGTGCCGGAATAGGTGTACGAATAAACCGGCGTTGCCGAGGCGTTTTCCGTTGGATTTTCGGTATAGAAATTCATCGTAAAATTCCCCAATCGCTGATCGCAACCGTTACCTTCTGAACGGTTCCAGATGGTAACCTTATCGACAGGAACGTCTGTATCGGAGAACTGGACTTGCCACCATTCGCCAAGGCTGTTAGAAGTATGAATCATACTGCCGCCGCCCCACGTTGTGTTGGTATTGCCGTCAACGGCTCGAGAAGCTGGGGCGCTGTTGGTTGTTGAAGATTGCGAAGCGTAATCTCCGCGACCGTATGCCATGTTTTGCTGTTGAATGAATCGCATCGTTCCGACGTTTCCGATTCCTCCGGGGCTGATTTCCATGCTGGCGTTGCTCAGAGAGCGGTTCATGACGTCTGAAACCAAAGCGGTTTGAGACGTTGCCAGTTGGAGGATTTCCCCAGAGGACAACGCTCGGTTGTCAACGACGAAATCGTCCATCTGAACGGACAGTTCGTTGCCAATCGTCATGCCGACGATTCCTGCAATGCTTCTGGTTGCGCCGCTGCCTTTCGACATCCATTCAACGCCGTTTTTGTATACGCGAAGCGAGCCGGAGTTAGCGTCTTTGACATACGTCCAGTGAACCCATTCGCCAACTGGATAATCGG
>JAZUMX010000614.1:0-7573 GCA_045603865.1 Thermoguttaceae bacterium | reverse complement strand
ACGCTGTCTTCCGATTCCGCGTTCAACGTGGATTTAGCCGTCAGCGTTGCGCCTTCCTGAATGCCGATAGTCGCGTCGTCGGTCAAAGTAATCGGCGTAGCGAAATCGGTGTTGCGGAGGAACTGCAGAGCCCCTGCTCCGTTCGAGCCGGAACCTTCAATTCCGAAGTAAGACTGTTCGCGAATAATCGCCATATCGGTATAGGACGAATCGAAAACGATCTGACCCTCGCCGGAAACGTACGTCTTGCCGGAAGCCGCTCCGCCTGTACCGCAAATATCGTAGGCAATCCAGACCGTACCGCCGGTAACGTTCAACAGACCGCTGTCAGGATCGCCAGCGCGGCCGACAATAATGCGGTTGACGTAAACGTCGCCGCCGGAAACGTTCATTTCGCCGGTTGAGGAATTGTCTCGACCGACAGCAAGCGTTGCCGAGTTGCTGAACGTACCGTCTGTTACATTGAAGTAGCCCTTTGAGTTCCCTTCGCGACCGACGAAGAAGTCGCCCGTCGTCGTAACGGAACCGCCGTTGACGTCAAAGTAACCTGTCGTGCCGTTCTTCTGACCGACTTCAACCTGACCGTTGATAACCGTCGAACCGCCGTTGTGAATATACTTGGAAGTATAATCTCCTGCCGAGTCGGCAATGATCAAACGGTTCATAACGATTTCGCCGCCGTTGATTGTCGTTTCGCTGTTATAAAGCATCGCATAGCCTTCCGGCATCTTGAAGTAGCCGCCGTTCATGACGAACTTGTTTTCCGTTCGGAACCAGCCGTTGACGGTTTTCGTTACCGTACCGCCGTTAATTTCCAGATAGCCGTCCTGATTGACTCGCGGTTCAGACGCCGTCCAGTTGAAAGTTCCGCCGTCGATAATCAAATTGCCGTGAACGTTGGATCCCGCATAGTCGGTCGTTCCGCCGCTGACGGCAATCGTTGCCGAATTGGGAACGTCGCCGTTGAACGTGTTGGCTCCGCCGACGACGACTGTCTTGCCGGCGATGTTGTTCATCGTGTTGGTTCCGCTGATAACGAATCCGGTTGAGTTGTCAGCGTCGCCTTCCCAGTTGCCGGCGTCGGTCATAGAGCCGTTGGCGCCTTCAAGCCAGATCTTAACGCCTTCCGGCGCAGATCCGTAGCTGGCGACAACCGCGTAACGACCGTTCATCGGGACAACCGACTTCACCCAGCCGGAGGGAACGTTAGTAATATTGTAGACGCTGTTTGCCGTCGATTCGTCTGCAAACAGACCAACGAGCATCTGATCGCCGTTGGCGTAAGAAATCTTGTCAGACGCCTGAGCGTTAATCGCGCCGCCGTTGACGGTAAACGTTCCATCGGTCGAAATAATCGCTCCGTAGGGCTGAAGATTGATCGTTCCGCTGTTAAGCGTTGCAGCTCCAGCGTTGGTCATCGCGCCCAGATTGACAGTACCGTCGGCAATGTTGACGTACGAGCCGGAGTCCGCGAAGATGTTTCCAACGGTAAGCGTTGAATCGGCGCCGGAGAAATCGTAGCCGGAATCCGAATGACGAATTGAGATGTTGGAATACGTTGCGTTTCCGCCCGTCTGAATAACGTTGGCGCGGCCGGTGTCAGCATTTGTACTGGAGTGGCCAATAAAGAAGCTGTCCGCGCTGACAGACAGGTTTCCGCCGGAGATTTCCAGCAAAGAGCCGTCCGTCTTTTCGCACCAGCCCAAGCCGGAAGAACCGCTGCGGGCGACAACGTTGGCGTTATCAGAAATGGTAATGTGGACCTTGCCCGCCATAGCCATCCAGAACTCGCTGGCGCTAAAGTAGCTATCGCCGCCGAAGTTCATTTCCAGGTTGTATTCCTTGCCGGAAACCAGACCCGGGACGTTGTCGGCGTCGTTGGAGCCGCCCCACGCGTTGCCGGTAATGTACGCTTTGGCGTTGTCCGTCATGCTGAACGATGCGTACCCTGCGCCGGAATGGTTGTAGTCGTTATTCCCTTTGAAGGAATAGAAGTTCGCCGCGCGAAGAGTCGAATCGCCCGACATCGTAACGTACGCCTGAACGTTATCGCCGTTGTCGCAGTTGTATGCGAGGTTGAATTCGCCAACGTCCAAAACGGCGCTGTCGGTTACGTCCATAAACGTATATCCGTGCTGGCTGGTACGGAAATTGTTGGCTTTCAAGTAGCTGTCGCCGGAGAGCTTGATATTGGAAACGCGATCTCGCTGGTCTGTAATATACAGGTATCCGCCGTTAGCGTAGAACGAACCGCCGGAAATGTTGACGTTTGAATCGCCATGGAAGGAGAAGAACGCATCCCCGCCGACAGTAAACAAACCGCCGGACTGGTTGAGAGTTGACATTCCTTCACTGTCGCCCAGACGGACCTGACCGCCGACTTTAACCGTTGCGTTCCCGCTGACGGTTGTAAAGTTCTCTCCAGAGTTGGTATACCACGTTCCGGAAGCTGTTACCTGAGAATCGCCGCGGAAGTTCATCGTCGAGCCGCGGTTGTTCATATTGACAACCGACAGCGTTCCACCGGTCATATTCAAAACGGAACCGTAAGCTCCTGCATTCCAGCCCAGCCCTGAATTGCCGGACAGCGATGTAACAGAAGCGTTGTCGGAAATGTTAATATGCGTCTTGACGGAAACGCCAGACCACCATTCGTTGGACGTGAACTGGCTGTTGCCGCTGTATTCCTGATAAAGAACGAAGTCGTTATCGCTCAGCGGAACGACCGAAATGCTCTCTCCGATTCCGCCGAAGAAGTTGCCGTTGACTTTAACAGTTGCGTTGTCTGTAACAACGAATTCCGCCACAGTCGCGCCGGATCGGAAATTGATCGGAACGAAATCGTTGTTAATCGTCAGTGAAGCGTTTTCGTAAACGTAAAGACCTGCCTCTTGCCCGTTAGAGCCAAGAGTAACGTCTGGCGTTTGAGCGACCGTCGAACCTGAAATAACAACATCTCCGCTGTTGACGTTCATTCTGGAAGAGACGTCCAGCGTTCCGCCTTGCGAAGCGAAGAACGCCGTTCCGCCGTCAGCGGTAAGCGTTTCAAGTGAAACTGCCGCGTTATTTCCTTCAACAATAAACCCGCCGCTTTTAACTTCCAGAGACTTCGCGGAAATCGCTGCGTTGTCCGCCAGAGAGTAAATTAAAGCGTTGTTGTCGACGACAATTCTGTCCGTGGCGGAAAGCGTCGTTCCTTTTTGAGTGAACAACGAAGAAACGCCGTTAAAGAAAACGGAACCTGCCTGAATTGTCTTTCCACTGAATTCACCTAACGCGCCAGTCTCGGTATTGTAAAAGACTCTGGAATCGGCGTCGCCGTAGACGTTTCCAGTGTAATTCAAATCGTTAACCGTCAAATACGAGCCGTTGAGGGCGATGTTTTGCAGCGTTCCAACTTCCGTTGAAGCCAAATTGACCAAACCGCCTTTGAACGTCAAAACGTAGCTGTCGGATTCGCTGTTAAACGGCGCTTTCATCGTCAGCGTCTGACCGCCCTGAATTCCAATCGTCGCGTTGCCGGTAAGAGTAATCGGCGAAGAGGAATCGGCGCTTTGGATGAATCGCAGCGCGCCGTTCCCGTCCGCTCCGGAACCTTCAATTCCCAAATACGCCTGCTCGCGAATTATCGGCAAGTCAGCATAAGTCGAATCGAAAATCATCTGCCCTGTTCCGGAAACAAACGTCTTGCCGGAAGCCGTTCCGCCTGAACCGCACAGATCTTGAGTAACCATAACCGTACCGCCGGAAACTCTCAAAATCGCGGCGTCGCCAGCGCCAGCTCGTCCAACAATTATGCGGCTGGCGTTAACAGTTCCACCGGTAACTTCCATCAAACCGGTGGAATCGGCGGGAATAGCAATGTTAATCGCGCCAGAGCTGGTCAGCATACCGCCGTTGATAATTAACGAACCGTGCGTAGTCGCCTTTTGAGCAACGTCAATGACGCCGTTTACGACTGAAATGCCGTCGTTCTGTACAAACGAGCCGGTATAGTTTCCTTCGTTGTCGCAAATCATCAATCGAGGAACGGTAAATATACCGCCGTTGACTTCGATCGAGCTGGAATATCTCATCGGCAGATAGTTTCCGCCAACGGTAAACGAACCGCTGTTAATAACGATTCGGTTTTCGTTCCAGAAATTGCTCGGCGCTGAGAATGTACCGCCGTTGAGTTCCAGATAACCTGTAACGTTTTTGTTTCCATTAGAAACGGTCATTGTACCGCCGTTGAGCAAAACCGTACCGGCGATCGTACCGTCCTGAGTTGAAGTTCCGCCGCTGAAAACAAGCGTCGTACCGGCGGGAATCGTATTGGTAAACGCGTTCGTTCCGCCCAGGACAACCATCTGATTGTCGTAGGAGCTAATCGCGTTGTCGCCGCCAAGAATAAAGCCGGTGTTGTTTCCTGTATCGCCAGCCCAGGAACCGGCATCCCAGTACTTAACGCCCGTCGGCGCGGAACCGTATCCCGCTACGACGGCGTACTGACCGTTGACGTTCAAAACCGACGTCTGCCAGCCGGACGGCGCGGTCGTCAAAGCGTGAGCAGCGTTGGCGGCGTCTTGAGAGCTGTACAGACCGGGAATCATCTGGTCGCCGTTGGAATAGGTTATCTTGTCGGACGCCGACAGGTTAATCGCTCCGCCGTTAGCGTTGAACGTTCCTTCCGTCGCCTTAACGTATCCGTACGGACGCAGATTAATCGTACCGCTGTTGAGATTGAACGACGATTCCGCGCCGATGTCGATTGTCGTTGCGTTGAACGTTGCCGAGTCGTTGACGTTGGTCAGGGACTTCGTGCCATTGGCGGCGATGAACGTTCCCGTTGTAAACGTACTGTTTCCGTTGAGAGTAATTTCAGCAGAGTTGTCTTTTCCTTCGACAATTCCCGTTCCAGCGCCCGCCCCAACGAGCGTGTCAGCATAAACTGTTACGTTGGCATTGTCGTTGAGTGTGACGGAACCGTAACCAGCGCCGGTATGCCCCTGCTCTGCGTTTCCGCCAAAGAACGTCATGCGTCCGGTTGTAACGCTGGCGGAATCGCCCATCGTAACGTCGGTATGGACATTGTCGCCGTCAGAATAATTGAATGCTGCGCTGAAAATGTTCGTCCGAATGGCGGAAGCGCCAGACATGGTCAGATTCGTCGTGCCGTGCTGGCTCAAGCGCAGGTCTTTCGCCTGAAGATAGCCGTCGCCGGACATCGTAATATTCGCCGTTCGAGTATTCTGGTCTGTTGCATACAGCTGACCGCTGTTGGAAATGTACTTACCGCCGGAAATATTGACGTTTGCATCTTCATGATAGGAGAAATACGTCGTGCCGTTTGCCAGAACCAAGCCGCCAGTCTGCGTGAGATTGGCTGGGAAATCGGAATTGTTGCCGATATAGGTCGTACCCGCAACTTTAATCACAGCATCGTCTGCAACGGTCAAATACGACTCGGTTTTGTCCATGATAAAATTGGCGTTGGTTTTCATTAAGGCGTTGCCGCCAACGTTTGTTGTACTGCCCTGAATGTTCCAGTTGTTAATCGCAAGCGTTCCGCCGGTCATAGTCAGCAGCGATCCTTCAGCGCCAGCGCTCCAACCCAAGCCAGACGTACCGGTTCCAGCAGAAACGCGAGCGTTGTTTTCAATAAGAACGTTGGCTTTTGCCGACATGGCAACCCAAAATTCGTTTGTCGCGGAGAACGAGCTGTTGTCGCTGAACGTCATTTCCAGCGGGTATTGCTTGCCGTCAAGCGGCAGAGTAATGTTGGTTGCGTGGTTCTTTCCGCCCCAGAAGTTGCCGGCAACGGTAAAGACGGAATCGTCTTTCATGACAACCGTTGCATAGGCGTGAGCGTCTGTCGAGTTCACGCCGCTGAACGGGGTAACTCCGCCGGTGGCTGTAATGCGAGAATTGCCAGACATGACAATATGAGTCTCAGACGTGTCAGCAGCGTCAAAATGATACGCCAGATGGAAATTAGCAGTTTCCATAACGGAATTGTCCGTCATATTAATATTGGAAATGCCGTGCTGACCCCAGTACATTGTCGTCGCTTTGAGATAGGCGTCGCCGGACATGTTGACGTTTCCAACTCGTTCGTTTTGGTCTGAACCGTAAATCGTTCCGTTGACGAGAAATTGCCCGCCGGAAAGATTGACAGTCGAATCCGCATGCCAGGAGAAATACGTTGTGCCGTTGGCGTTGACCGTTCCGCCGGTCTGATTAAACACAGCCCCAGCCGCATCGTAGCCGATATACGTTGTGCCGTCTGTCGTTAAGGCAGCATTTTCTGTAACGCTGACCTGAGCGGGATTATTAATCCGAAGCTGCGTATTGGTCAGCTTGGAATCGCCCGTTAAAACTATTCCCGCGTTGTCGTAAACAACGACGGTTTTCATGGAAACTTCGGATTCGTCTCGCGGGTTAAGAGCGACGGAGCCGTTGTAAATATTGGTTTCTCCGGAAACGGTCAATTTGGCTTGATCGAAGAGGTAAACTCTAGAGGAACCCTCGTAAATTTTCAACGTTCCAGACAACGTTGTCGAGGAGGCGTCGTACATGTTCACCGTACCGTTTCGAAATTCAGCATTAACCATAGAAAGCTTTCCGTTATCTGCCATTTCCAGAACGGATCTGTGAGAGGATGCGTTCCATCCAATACCGGAGTTGCCGCTTCGAGATTCAACCGATGCGTTGTCAGCAATCAGAATGTACGATCTGGCGCTCATGGCAGTCCACCATTCTCCAACCGAGAAAGAGCTGTCTCCCGTATAATACTGAACCAGCGGATAAAAATTCCCATGAGTTGGCGAGAACGTGGAAGCCGCGTTCGTACCGCCCCAGAAGTTGCCGGAAGCCGTAACAGTCGCGTTATCCGTAACTTCAAACGTGAACGACGCCAAGCCGCTGGTCATGTTCCCCAACGGGATAAACGGACCGTCAATCGTCGTTTGTGACGACCCGCCAAACGTAATGTCCACGTCCTGCCCTGCCGCGCCCGGTCGATAATTGGTATTGGAAACGGAAATCGTTCCCTCGTCAATATAGCCCGGATTGCCCAGCGTAACAGGCGCGCCGTTATCCCAATAGCTTTCGTTGAGCAAATCGTCTACCGTTGCAGACCCGGCGTTCCAAACCGTTTCCGCCAACGTTACGCTGCATGCGCCGACTAACAGCGTAACAATCGCTATCAGACTAACGCTTCGACCCAGTTTAACCAAATTCCAATGGCTTTTCATGATATTGCTTCCAGTTGACATGAGAATACTCATTCTGTTTATAATTATACGGTTTTTATATATTGGTACATATTTGCAGTATTTTACTACTATTGTACATTATACATGACATTTTGAACTTTTCAAGCATTTTCCCCAAAAAATATAAAAAAGATAGGTAAAATCTGGAAATAAGAACTAATTAATCGGGTCTAAATGAGGGTTTTTGGAGTGAGACGGCTTGCCGTCGGCGGCGAGGCGCCGCTCCCAATCCGCGCTACCGCGCGCTTGCCAAAACACGCTCCCGTTGGTCGCTTGCGTTTCGGAGGGTCGACGTCCTCGTCGACCGCAGGCGTCCC
>JAZUMX010000613.1:0-1695 GCA_045603865.1 Thermoguttaceae bacterium | reverse complement strand
TAGACGTCTTTCCCGTACCGTGACGCGGTAATTGACGCCAGCGTATGCCAGCGGTCGCCGGTGGCGATAAGAACAGCGTCGACGTCGTCGCGGAGAAACAGGTCGTTCATGTCGTTATAGACGGGGAACTTGATGTCGCCGTACATCTGCCGGGCGAGGTTCTGGTTTCGTTCCCGCTGGTCTTTGCGGATGTCGCAGTTGGCGACGTATTGAATGTCCTTTCGTTCCAGAAAGATTCCCAAATCGACCCAGCCGCGGCTATGAACGCCCACGGTTCCGAGGTTGATTCGTTCGCTGGGCGCAACCTGACCGTCCAGACCAAGCGCTTTGGCGGGAATGGCAGCCGGCGCGGCAACGACAGCGCCGAGCGCCGCCATGCTCTTAATAAATCGACGACGCGATACGTTAGGCAGGGAAGACGACATACTATTTCTCCTGTTGGTTTTGAATGTACAATCCTTTATCATCGGCAGGGAAGAAAGAACTCTAAGCCCTTTCCTCGACTTACATCAATTCCGATTATATCAGACTGAAATATTAATTGCAAGACGCAAATGGGAAAAAGTTTTTTGGAGAAATCGAAGGTTGGCGAGTTAGGAGTTAGGGGTGAGGAGTTGACGCAAGCGCGGAAGCCTCCGAAAACCAAAAAACGCGGAATGCCGCTCCGACCTGTTGGATCGCGGCTGTCTCAGCCGCCAAAGAATTTTTAACCACAAAGAACACAAAGAACACAAAGAAATGGAAGGCGGTAACGGAGAGAGAGAAGCGAGCGTAGTTACGCTTTGTTCGAAGTGTGAAATACCGTATTGCGTAAGCCGAAAACGTCCCCCGGATGGACTCCGCCCTCGGAGTCCTTCTTGACGGCTTGCCGTCAAGCTTTTTTTCTGTTGCGGATTTTATCCGCGATCCAGAATAGTTTTCGGCTGTGTCGCGAGATTTATCGAAAAGTAGGGGTTCTGGTAGTCAGCTAGTAGCAGTTCTCCCAAAAACAACGAATAGCGCTTTTCTGGGGGCGTCTTGCAAAAATTGAAATAATGAGCTATAATATATTTATCGTTCATTATTTCAATTTGAAGGATTTTATAGAAAGGAATCAGAAGCAGACATGACAGCAGACGAAGAACTTGAAAAAGCTCTGAAAGAGCTTAAAGAAATAGTTGAAGAAGCAAATGCGAGAGGAATTGACGTTGATTATGACACCGTAGTTAAGGAAATCAACGAAAATGCTGAAAAACACTTTGCAGATTTAAATAAAAAGGTTGAAGAATCAAGGGAAGAATCGGCTAAACAAAACGAAAAGCTGAAACGTTCCTTAATACAAGCAGGCTTATTAGGAGTAATAATAAGCAAAATAGGAAAGCTATTTGAGTGATGGAAAGAACGTTAAAAACATTCAAAGACGCTAACGGCGAAAGCTGGCGTATCAAAATCACAATCGGGAAAGTAAAAGAAGTTAGAGATACTGTTTTTAATTCTGAAGGAAAAGCACGAAAAAATCGAAAGTATTTTTTATAATCATAATATATCGTTATTTTCGCTTATTTCGTGTTTTTCGCGTTTTTAAAATCCACGGCGGGCGATGCGCCCGCGAACCAGCAGGGCGGAGGGGCTTTCCGTGTTCAATGATTTTTGGAGGCTTCCGCGTTTTTTTGACGGCAAGCCGTCAAGTTGTAGCCCGGGGACGGGCTACATCCA
>JAZUMX010000612.1:0-9634 GCA_045603865.1 Thermoguttaceae bacterium | reverse complement strand
TTCTACAACGCCCATGCAGACGCCCAGGCGCACGTTCGACAGCAGCGCGAGCGTTTCTGCGGTTTTAATAGTCTGCGTGTTGCGAAGGATTTCCAGCGCCCGGTTCGCCCGGTCGGTTATGGATTCCCGATTCTCTTTGAGCAGATACGTCCGCGCTTTTCGTTCGTAGTCGACAATGCAGGGAACCATTTTCATCAGCAGCCCGACGAGGTCTTCTTCGGAATAGCCCAGCGTAACCTGATTGCTTATCTGGAAATAGTCGCCGTCCGCCGGCTCGCCTTCTCCAAACAGCCCGCGAACGACCAGCGCCGATTTATCCATCGCGTGACGAACCTTTTCCATCTGTTTGGTCAGCGTCAGCGCGGGCAGGTGCATCATCACGCTGGCGCGCATCCCGGTGCCCAAATTGGACGGGCAGGCGGTCAGATACCCCAGCTTGTCGTCGAAGGCGTAGACGAACTTCTTTTCCAGAAACCGGTCGATTTCCTGACATCGCGCCAGGGGCGTTTCCAGATCCAAGCCCGGGGCGATCGCCTGAATTCTCAGGTGATCTTCCTCGTTAATCATAACGCACGCGCTTTCGTCTGCGGCAATGCACGCGGCGGACTGCGTCAGGGTGGACATCCCGAACGTCTTGCTGATTAAATGCCGTTCGATTAACATTTGCCGCTCCGTCTCTTTCAGTTCGTTCATGGTGAACGTTCCTGAATCCGAACCGAGAATTTCTGCAATTGCCGGGGTCAGGTCGTCTGTCAGTCGTTTGGAGTCCGCAACGCTCAGACGGCTTACAAACGGATACTCGGCGATATTTCGCGCCAGGCGAACGCGAGACGATATAACAACGTCTGAATCCAGACCGTTTCCAAAACATGCGGTTGAGGACGCCGCCAGGGATTTTATGTTCATGAGTGTTAATTGTTAAGGTTAATATTGCGAGGTCGCGTTTTTATCGTTCTTTCTGTCTGAATGCGTCAAAAAACGCCTCCGGGTATGTTATTGTCATCTGAATCGTCGATGTTATCGTCGTCATCGAGTTTGTCGGTTGAGCTTGTATAATAACTCATGATTTTTCCATCGAGTATTCTAACATTACAATAATCGGTATTGCGCTTAAAATCAATAGTAATTACCGTAGAAAAATTATCATGCTGAATCGAGGCTGGTAAAAGAATATAATCTACTACAAGGTCTAACGTATTATTCTTATAGCCTAACTCGCTAGCGCTAAAAGAATTCGCGACTTTGACCGTATAAACTGTTTTTCCCGTTCGAGAATCCAGACAATGCAAATACATCGCTTTGAAACCAGAGTTATAATTTGGGTTTAAGGAAACTTCAAGCGCGAATAATTTATCGTGAAAAAAATATCCTGAATTTTTCCATATAGAATGGTTGTTGTTCCATGCTCGCGTCCAGAGGACTTTGTTCCCGTTGTCGCGATCAATGCAAATCAGGCTGTTGCTTGCAGGTTCAAAGTCTTGGGGAACGCGACCTGGATAAAGAACAGATTCAGCGCTGGTATAAGGAGCGTCATCGTCTTCGGAAGTTTCTAAATCACAAGACTCTTGAAAACGAACTCCTTGCAGAAACGCTGTCAACCCGTTTGACGGGTGAACGGTAAATGGAAGTCGTTTTATACAATCCTGTTCTTTAGATTCGTATTTGTGATAATACAAATATTTCCCAGCGTACATGGCGCCGATTATTTCTACCGGTCGAGCGTCGTAAAGACCATACTGATTACATAATAAATAATCCTCTGGATTCTCTTCTACAGAGGGGTCATTTTCTGGATCGTCCTCAATAAATGAATGTTTGAACGATTCTAGCGCCTTATCAATTTCCGTTTTCAGTTCCGTCAGATAATCCGCCAGAACGACTTCTTTTCCGTCGTAGCGCGTCATGGAATCTGGAAAAGGATAACTCGGATCGTCAATAACAATATTTTTGGAATTGACAACGGCTTTGGCTGTGGGGAATAGACGTCTGAACGCTTCAAGGTCAGTTTCTTTATCAGAAATTTTTTTCAAAACAGGCAAGAAAATTCCTGTTCGTAAACCAATAATATAAACCCTAAAGACCAGTTCCGCTTCCGAAACGCGACATTTTTCAGAAGGATACGTATTTTCCCAATGGTTATCTTGTAAAAACGCTCTGCCAATTTCCGGACGAATTGAGCTAGTCCAGTAATCCACAGCGAAAAGCGCAGCGCTTTGCGCCGCCAGCGCGTCGCCCAACTCCAGAGCGATAGCCGGGGCGATGCTTGATCCCGGATACTGCCGGCGGACGTCGTCCAGTTTCGCCAGACGCAGCTGCGGGTCAGACGTCTTGTTTGCCTCGTCGTACGCCGCGTTTGCCGCCTCGTCCTGAATCTGACGGTAAATTTTGACTTCGTCGTCAGTCAAGCGCCGATTGCGTCCAGTACTGAGCGCCCATTCAATTGGATACCATTGAGTTCTTGTTATATTGTGGCTGAATTTGACCGATTCCGTTTTGGCGGGAAAGAACGTTCCGGGGTTTTCTTCAATAAGACGCTGGGCGTCGAGAAGGGCTTGCTGATAGTCCGGGTTCTCAAAAATCTGGTTGGCTTTTTGAACGACTTCCTCTGACGCTCGATTAAAGAAATATCTGGAAGAACCGTCCATGGACATGTCGCCGCCTTCCTCATCGGCGTCTTCCATGTCGAAAAGATCGTCTTCGTTGGCTTCATTTTGAACGCTGTCGTTTTGAGCGCCGCCCGCCGGGGCGTCCGCAGTCGCGATTGCGCCTGTAAAGGCGAATAACGTCAGGAGCAGGATAAAGTTAAGGTGGTTTCTCATGATAGTAGGGAATAGGGAGTAGGGAATAGGGAGTAGGGAGTAGTATTTATATTCGCCGAAGGCGAAGAACTATTCCCTATTCCCTTACACCTCTCATTATATCATATCTTCCCGATTTTATCCAGACCTATTTTTAATGCGGAATTCGGAATGCGGAATTCGGAATTGCGTTGCTGCTGGGCGTTTTCATCTATAACCGCTTGAGCCCAAAATAATCAAATTTTTTAGCCAATTTCTAAAAATCTACTTGAAAACAAAATGAGAATTGTTTATATTAAAAGCAAACAAAGGCGATACGCTCTTTAATCGCGTTTAGCAGAGAAATTGAATTATAAACAGGAGGACATTATGTTTGGAATGCCTGGAAGACCGATGAGAAAGGTTTGCGCTAATTGCAAAAACACGTATATCGAAGGAGATAAATACTGTCGATATTGCGGAGCGAAGATGGGGAAACCTGCCTTCATACCGGATAACATGGCGTGCATTTACGGACCGCCGCCCATTACGAGAGTTCATAAATGTGTAAAATGCGGGTACACATGGACAACCAATCAGATGATTGACCGCGAACGCTACTGTCCGAAATGCGGCGGTTCTGCGCCGGGTAAATCGAAGGACGGAGACGAGGCGGGCGCATTTGCTCCGGAAGCTCCTGCGCCGGTCTTGGAAAAGCATCTGGATAACGTCCAGGGGTACTTGGACAACGTCCGAGAGTACGTGGACAACGCCTTCGCGAGAATGGAAAACGAGGAGAATAAAGAGGTATAACGAGTAGCAAATGGATGAAAGGCGGTAATTAGGCGAGCCGGGGTGCGTAAGCCCCCGGAAAATCGAACAAAATTACGAATACGCCGATTATTGGGGATTATCGAATGGATGTAACAGACCTAAAACGTTCACAGCTTGAACTTGTCGCGCAGCACAGGGAATCCCTCCGAAAATCCCCGCATCTTGAGTGGCTGTTTTTTGAAATTACCAATCGATGCAATCTCAGATGTCGGCATTGCGGGAGCAACTGCACCGCTTTTGGTCAGACGCTGACCGTTGAGGATATTAAAGGCGTCCTGAAAACCATTCAGGGCGACAAACCCTCAATCTGCTTAACCGGCGGCGAGCCGATGATGCATCCTGCTTTTTTCGAGATAGCGCAATGCGTTCGGTCGATGGGGTTCTATTGGGGCATGACGACAAACGCGACGCTGATTGACGACGTGGTCGCAGAGAATCTTAAATTGGTTGGAATGTCTACCGTGTCCGTCAGCCTGGATGGGATGGAGCGCTCGCACGACTCGCTCCGGCAGCGGAAGGGCAGCTGGCGTCTTGCTCTGCGCGGGCTGAAAGCTCTGCAAAAGGCAGGGTTCGAGCCGCAGGTTACGACTGTGTTACATCGAGACAACTTCAACGAACTGGACGAGTTGTACGACATGCTCACTCAGATGGGCATAACCAGCTGGCGTCCCATCAATGTAGAGCCAATCGGACGTGCCTGCGAGTCGAGCGACATGCTGTTAACGCCGGAACAGTTTGGTCAATTGATTTCCTATATACGGAACAAGCGGTTTGACAACGCCAACAAAATGGAAGTAACGTTCGGGTGCTCGCATTACCTTGGGGTGGAAAACGAGCGCATGGTTCGCGATCATTATTTCCTCTGCGGAGCGGGAATCATGGTTGCCAGCGTCCGAAGCAACGGCGACATTTGCGCCTGTCTGGACATCGAAAACCGACCGGAGCTGGTTCAAGGCAACATCCGGACCGACAACTTTATGGACGTCTGGCTGAACAGGTTTCAGGTATTCAGAAAAGACCGCACCGCCGACTGTTCCAAATGCGTCAACTGTTCAGAACGGTTTCTTTGCGGCGGCGATTCAACCCATACCTGGGACTTTGACCGCAACCAGCCGCTGCTGTGCTATGAGGATTATCGCCAGTACTTGAAGTGATTATCGGCGCCTGTTTGAGTTGCGAGTTGCGAGTTGCGAGTTGCGAGATTTAAAAACCTACTCCCTATTCCCTACTCCCTACAATCTATGAAAAAAGAATTACGAAAATTGTTCGACTCCCGGGTCGAGGCGGTTTTGAAGACGCTGCCGACGGAGATCCTGGATATAATCAACAACGAGGTCCCGCTGCTGGTAGAGGACTACCCGTCAGACGAAGTCATGGAAACCATGGGAATAGAATATCGTCACGAACTGTGCGGGCTGTTTACCGGAATCGGGATTCCAGAGAAATCTATTGAAGCCCCGCCGATGACGCCGGATTCCGTCGTGATTTATCGAGAGGGAATCATCGTTCAGACGTTAGAATCGGACGAGTCGCTGACAGACGAATTCTTTGAATGGCTCGACCCGGAATTAAAAACGCTCAAACCATCGGATATTGATTTAGAACTCCTGGACGAAGAAATCCGTATTACGATTTTACACGAATACGGGCATCTTCACGGTTTGAGCGACGACGATTTGGACGCACTTGGATATTAACAACGCTAAAAATATTTCAAAATTCATAAAAAAGTTTCGAAACCCCCTTGACAAGATTAGATTATTTGATAAAATAATCAAACGTTATATGGGGAACGCCATGAAAAAATGTAAATCAAATATTTCGTCGCCGGAGCGTCTGGCAAATCGAGTGAAGATTTGTAAAGCCCTCGGTCATCCAATCCGTTTAGGCATTATTGAAATGCTGGCTGACGAAGATGAATTATGCGTTTGCGTATTTCAAGAGAAATACAAAGTGGACTATGCCGCCATTTCCCGCCATTTGCTAGTTCTCAAAAATGCTGGACTTGTAGTAGACGAAAAACGGGGAAAGAACGTTTTCTATCGTTTGGCGCGTCCTTGCGTGCTTGACATGTTTCTCTGCATTGAAAGTCAACAATGCGTTCATCGAAATTGATTTATTAGAGTATATTGAAAAACCGAAATTTTTTTGTTTTTATATTTGATTATTTAGTCAAATATTCACAATTCGTTATTTGAAAGGCGTTTTATGAAAAAGCAATTTACCATAGCTGGAATTCTGTTGGGGATATTCCTGATCGGGTATTTTCTGCCTGTTACAAACAAAGACGTTGACAACGCGATTATCGAAGCGTTTAAGATGCTTCAGTGGTACGCCCGATGTCATACGCTTGCTTGCGTCGTTCCTGCAATTATGATAGCCGGCGCGATAGCGGCTTTTCTTGACAAGACGGTTATCATGAAGTATTTAGGTCCGCAGGCGTCGCCGATTCATGCCTATGGCGTTTCCAGTGTTTCAGGTTTGATTTTGGCGGTTTGCTCTTGCAGCGTTTTGCCGATGTTTGCCGGGATTTATCGGATTGGCGCCGGGCTGGGACCTGCGACAACGTTCTTGTTTTCCGGTCCCGCATTAAACGTGATGGCTGTTTTTTTGAGCGCTCGCGTTTTGGGTTGGGAATTGGGTATTGCTCGAACGGTTTTGTCAATTGTCGGCGCCATTCTTGTCGGTTTGGCGATGGCGTTCATTTTCAGACGATCCGAGAAAATGCGCGCGGCGACTATCATGATGCTGCCGGATCCAGTGGATACCGGTCGTCCGCTCTGGAAGACGGCGCTGGCGCTGCTGACGATGATTATGTTTCTCGTTTTTAGCGACTGGGTCAATCCCGGGACGTCAATTATTACAATCCCTCAAGGCGAAACCGTTCTGCGAATGGAACAGCGCGATTATACGCCGGTTCTGGTCAAAGATGAAATCCGTTTGGACGTGTCTGTTCTTCAGCAGACAACCGGAGACGTCAACGTTCAGATCAATGAGGTTCTTTCTGACGGCGCGGCGGCTGACAGCTTTGTTCCCGGCAGTAAATATAACATTCAACTGAATCAAATTTCAAGCTGGGATTCGAACGTTCAGGAATCGTACCAGTGGGCGTTGACGATTTATCAAACCCGATGGTATTACGCGTTGGGGATGTTAGTCCTGTTATTGATTATGTTCTGGCGCTGGTTTACCCGCGATGAGTTAAAAGAGTGGCTTTCTCAAAGCTGGTCTTTTGGCAAATCGATTATTCCATTGCTTTTTGGCGGCATTTTCATAACAGGATTTGTTTCTTCCCTGATTCCCGCAGAATACGTCGTGAAACTGGTTGGTTCCAATACTATAACGTCAAATCTTATTGCATCGTTGATCGGAACGCTGTGGTATTTTGCCACCTTGACGGAAATTCCGACCATGCAGGCGCTGCTCGAACTCGGCATGCACAAAGGTCCGGCTCTGACGCTATTGATTGCCGGACCGACGCTGTCGCTGCCGAGCATCGTGGTTATTGGACGATATCTGGGGTTTGCGAAGACGTCCGTTTTCGTCCTGCTTGTAATTGTACTCAGTTCAATTTCCGGATTTTTGTTCGGATTGATTTAGATTTCCATATTAGATTCAAAGGAGACAAATAATGAAAATTCAGGTTTTGGGAACAGGCTGCAGCAAGTGTACGCAGCTGTATGCAAACGTTCAAAAGGCAGTTGCTGAACTTCAGTTAGACGCCGAGGTTGAAAAGGTTCAGGATATTGACGCGATTCTGGCTATGGGGGTTGTTTTAACGCCGGGTTTGATGGTTGACGGCAAACTTCGCACTTCCGGCAGGGTTCCCAACGTGGAGGAGGTCAAAAAGATTTTATCATGAAAGCTGTTAAATACGCATTGTTGACATTTGTCGTTCTGACATTCATAATGCAGATTTTTCGCTCATGTGAAGCTGTCAACGTTCGAGAACTGCCTGAAGGAACGTCGGTAATCGTGTTTCATGCCGCGATTCGATGTCCAACGTGTCGGACGATGGAACGTCTGACGAAAGAGCTTTTGGACAACTCGTTCTCGGGTCAAGACGTCGCTTTTTACGTCATGAACTATCAAGCTCCCGAAAATCAGGAAATTGTCAAACGGTTTGAAATAGCAACTGCAACCGTTGTCTTCCTTGAAAAAGAGGGGGATTCCGTTCGATTTGAAAATCTGGCAAACGAAGCGTGGGAAACCGTCGGACTGGAAGAGAGGTTCACACAAACCATTCGTACAAATTTAGAGCGTTTCCTTAAAAAAGAATCTGCCATTCAAACGCAGGACAATAGCGAGGGAACGATTATCAATGAAACCTTAAATTGGGAGTAACGCAGAAATGTTATCAATAAATAATTGCGTCAACCGGACGCCAGAGAATTTCCCCATCGATCAGGCGCGGCATGAAAGTTTGCTGTTTTCAGGATCAATGCGGCGTTTTGCAAAGCAGGCGATTGTTTTGCTTGCCGCTTTTTTAGGAGCGGTTAACAGCGGTTTGTGTTTTGCTCAAAGTCAGTCGCAGAAATTTGTACCGTATCATTTCAGCGCCAAAGAGCTGGATAAAAAGCTCGGCGTTGACGAATCCGCGCCTAAACCGGAACGGTGCATTCGCCTTGTTTATTTCCATCGCAACCCGGGCTGCAACACCTGTCAAACGATGGCATCATACGTTTTCCAGACGGTTGAAAGCAAATTCCAGAAGCAGGCGCAGAATAAAACTCTTGTACTGCGGTATCTGGACTTTGAAGACCCGAAAAATCGAGCGTTTGTTCAGGCGTTCAATATTAGCTCTCCTTCTTTGATTGCAATTGAGTCCGTGAATAACAAAGACGTCCGATACTGGAAATTGGGGCGAATCTGGTCGCTGGCTGGCAGCAAGGAAGAATTTCAGAGTTATATTTTCAATGAAGTAACTCGAAAACTGGAGCAGAAATAAATGTTGGAGAACTTTTGGGTTGCATTCTCCAGCGCCTTCGCGCTGGGATTTTTATCGTCAATCAGCCCGTGTCCGTTAGCGACGAACATTGCGGCTGTGTCGTATATTGGCAAGTCGTTTGGACGCGCGGATAAACTGTTACAATCCGGCTTCGCCTACGCCTTCGGCAGAGCTGTTGCATATACCGTTTTGGCGGCGATTTTATCGTTGGCTGTTTGCTCGGCTCAAACGGTTGTGCAGGCTGTCGCGATGCAGATTTATTTTTGGTCTGGACCGTTTTTGATTCTGCTCGGCATGGCGTTTTGCGGCATGTTCACGATGAATTTGGGCTTCATGACAAACGAACGCCTTGAAAAAGTTATGAAGAACGCCGGAATAATCAATTCGTTTTTATTGGGCGTGCTGTTTGCATTGACTTTCTGCCCGACGTCCGCCGCTGCGTTTTTGGCTCTGCTGGGGCTTTGTGCGAAAGCAAACTCTATTATACTCATGCCGATGATTTATGGCTTGGCGACGGCGATTCCCGTTTTGGTTTGTGCAATAATTTTAGCGATTACGCCCCAATATCTGGGAAGCGTTTTCAAGGTTATTACCAAGATGGATTTTTGGATTCGCAATATTGCCGGCGTTGTTTTTATCGGGTTAGGAATTTGGTTTTCCTTGGTTTTTGTTTGGTTCTAACAGAAAGACGCTCTAAATTGACTCGCGCCTCGAGTCGGTTTTAAAAACGCTGTCGGATGAATTCTTTGAATGGCTCGACCCGGAATTAAAAACGCTCAAACCATCGGATATTAATTTAGAACTCCTGGACGAAGAAATCCGTATTACGATTTTACACGAATACGGACATCTTCATGGTTTGAGCGACGACGATTTAGAATCGCTGGGATATTAAATTGCATTGCAACCGCTTTTTCATTTTTGAAAAAATTTTTTAATTTCCCTCTTGACAGTTTTGTATTATTTGATAAAATAATCAAATGTTATATGAGGAATGCCATGAAAAAGAGTAAATCAAATCTTTCGTCGCCGCAACGGCTGGCAAATCGAGTGAAGATTTGTAAAGCCCTCGGTC
>JAZUMX010000611.1:0-4850 GCA_045603865.1 Thermoguttaceae bacterium | reverse complement strand
CCTAAGCGCTTATCAGCAAACAATTACGACTTATCGTAACTATTTGTCTAGTGGTATTTTATACATTGTACATTATTATACATCAAAAATTCAAAACGAGCAGAATTTCGATGGTAAATTTTTAAAAAATTTAAAAACCAGTGTGTATTACAACAGTAAATAATTCGTATTTGTCAAAAAAACAGTAATATGTTCGGAAAGATTGGAGTTTATCTGTCAGTAGTGGGCAGGGAGCAGGAGGGATTGTAAGCCGGTAGCGGAGCGACAAACGGGGAGCGGAATTATAATACAGTCTTCTGCGGTTGCGGCGTCATTATTAACGGCATAGCAATACCCCTCTTCACTATGCCATGAAATTGCCCCGCTGTCCAATTTGCGAAGATTATAGTCTGACAACGGCGGATTATTGATGGAATATACCGTTGGATTGGAATTTTGCGTAAAGACCGATAGATAAACCGGAACGATAACTGCAAAGGCAATAACGATTTGGCGAATAAAATTCGTCTTCATAGTGTAACGGCTAAAGGTATGGTACTACAGTAAACGACTCAATAGACGTTTAAACATCGGGGAGGGTAAAGCGATAGCCGTTACTGTGGTTATTGGATTGCTCTTCCTGGTGGAACGTGTAAGAAAACGTTTACAAAAACAAAGTGTATTTTTGTATATGTCGTTTACTTATTTAGTATTATAACTAACTTTTTAAAATTTGAAGCGCCTAAGCTCAAAAAAATTCCGAAAATTTTATCATTTTTTGAAAAAAGTTATAATTATACAGGCGCCGCCTGAAGATATTTGACCAGAAAGAACGCAAAAAATGAAAGACGATAAATGAATTTCGCGAACTTCGCGGCTAAATTCTTCGGCGAGCTATCGCTCGCGATCCAGAGACGGGTTCTGGTAAAAGAAAAAGCGGAAGCTATCGCTTCCGCCTAAATCTTTAAAACTTTGCGAACTTTGCGTACTTCGCGTGAGACTTTCTAATCGTTCGCCTGACGGCGAATGCGTAATTCCGTTCGCTTCGCGAACTTCATTACCGCCTTCCATTTTTTCTGCGCCAGTACAGCAACCCGGCGGCGCCGAGAATCATCATCGCCCACGTGGACGGTTCCGGAACGTATGTGGTTACCAGATACAGGTTGCCGCCTTCACCTAACAAGGCAAAACCTCTATCGTGATACGATCCTACGCTTGTAGCTTTAAGCATATAGCTATAATCCTTGTCTTCAAAGCCGCCGCCTTTAACGAGAAGGTATTTGGCGTCTTCGGTAGCCCAGGAAGCTGGGTCTTTTTCTTCAAATACCAGTTGGATAATGCCGCTGTCATCTTTGTCAAACGTTCCGTCATTAATAAATGAAATAACGTCGTTTTTGCCAGCGTCATATTTGCTGAAGTTGAACTCGATTGTTCCGCCGTTATTGACGAGGTCTCCATCAATAGTTACAGCGTCGTATGTTTTAACAATGGTTGTACCATCGTCAGCGTAGAATTTTACCGAGTTGTCTCCAACAGCAATGGCAGAGTCGTTACCCCAGTTCCAGGAATCTGGAGAAAAAACAGAACCTGCTTCTACGGTAAGAACCCCTTTGAAGTAGCCGTTGAAGTTTATGCGCCCGGAGGAAATGACGAAACTTTCCGCTCGAATTCCGCCGTCTGACCCGGCGCAGTAAAGGCTGAGCGCCGCATTGCCGTCTTTCTTCAATTCTTGTAAATCTCTGGTGGCGTCAGTATACGCATAGTTATGATTAATGTACGCATAGTTATGGTATTTAATGGTTACTTCTTGTCCATCAATAGTTTCAACAACCGTCGCTTCTTGCTCATGCCCTCTCATGATTGCCCCGTAATACGTTGTATCCTTGTCGTTTCGGAGGGTAAGCGTTTCGGTTTGATCGTGATGAGCGGCGTCTGGATAATGATAGCCCGCAACAAAGGGGTTGGTGGTAACAGCGTCTGAACCGATAATTCTCGTATGCGCCCAAGTTTTACTGTCGTCGCTGCTGCCGAGGTTGTTAAGAATGTGGTTATTTTGAATAACTAAATTTCCATTTTCAATGAAAATTTCGCTTCCCTGTATGCCAGAATAGCTTGTACCGTCCCCAGAAACGACGTACGCATGGTTAAAACGTCCGCCTTCCTTATCCCAATCGGTGCGAATTGTCGTCTTCCCGGTAAAATTCTGATTCTTTCCTAATACATAAATAGTATCTTCTCTATCGGCGTGATAACGCACGTTGCCAGCGCCTTCAACGTTGCCGCAAATTGGGAAGATAGCAAAGGGAAGTTCGGGATCGTCGTTGTTGTTCCAAGTGTTGGAAACAAAATCCAGTTTAGCTCCCTCAGGGACAATAATTTTACATTGTGAATCAATAACAAAGTGTCGGTTTTTATTGTTATTGGTAACCATAGAACGATAGACGTCGTCATCGTTGGGATCAGGCAAAACATGAAGCGTGCCGGTAATGCCAACAACTGCATAATTATTTACTGTACCTTCAGTCAATCTGTTGTTAATCCACCCATTGCCAAGATAGACGTTATCCATGCTTACCGCATTCTCTGGATTATAAATCGCAGACTTTTCATCGGTGTAAACAGTTGCTGCAACGCCGATAGAAAAGCGCATTTGTCTATTGCTAAAGACGTATGAGTTAACATCTACTTCGTGATCGACATTAAAAATATTTTCTCCGGTTTTATTGACGCCAACGAACAGATTAGCGCCATCAAAAGTTTTTGTCGTATACGCTCTAACTTCAAGCCGATAATTCTCATTAGCGATATTGTAGCCATTAGTTGCTGGAATCGCCAAATCCTGCACATAGCAGTCTCTGCCAGACAATCCCCCAGAAATATTGGTTGCCAAAGTTCCGGTAACGGCGGTTACATAGTTCTCTGGTTTATTCCAATAAGAACCGTCTCCCGGGACTGTTCGCCACAAAACTAAATCGTTATCCGTAAAGCCGGAAACGGGATCCGCCTGAACGGAATTAAAACCGGAAACGATAACAGCCAAAGCGACTGCAAAAGCGATTTGTCGAATGAAAAACTTTTTCATGATGCATGTAACGGCTAAAAGGCGGGATAACAGTAAACGACTCTAATTGACGTGTGTATACATCGGGGAGGGTAAGGTGATAGCCGCTACTGTGGTTATACAGATTGCTCTTCCTGGTGGAACGTGTAAGAAAACGTTTACAAAAACTATTTCAATATTTGTATATGTCGTTTACTTATTTAGAATTATAACTAACTTTTTAAAATTTGTAGCGCCTAAGCTCAAAAAAATTCCGTAAATTTTATCATTTTTTGAAAAAAAGTTATAATTATACAGGCGCCGTCGAATCGGGAACGGCTGAAGCGCATTTTTTCAATCTGTCGTTGGCTTTATTGCATTCTTCCCGATTTTTTTCTTTTCTTTCAACTTTTATTAAATACAGGGTCAGTTTGAAACGATAATACCAATGATAACGATTAGGTAAAATCGGTATTTAAGAGTATATTTACCAAACAGAGTAGTTAAAATAGGCGTTGTCGTGAGTACGGAACACAACAATTTGTTTACTGACTTTGAACCTCTGAAGAATGCGGGGATGTCGAATGCCGTGGATTTCTCGGCGTCGGAGCCGATTTCAGGGTTGACAGACGGGATTTCCTCCCGTTTTCAAGGTTTAATTCCAGAACCGACGGACGCTCTGTTTGATAAAATGTGGGAATCGTGCGGTTCCCTGAATAATAGCGTTCCCAGTACGCCTGTTTCGAGTCTGAACGATCAAAAGGAGTTCCAACCTATTTCTCCAGACGCCTTTATGAGACCTGTGAGCGTTCTGGAAGGACGGGGCTCCGCGCCGATTTTTGACGACGTCCTGCCGGAACAAAATCGTTCGACCCGGCGTTCTGCTCAGCCAACTCAAATCGTTCCTTCAGAGAGCGAAATTGCGTATTTTGAACGGATGTGGGAAACTGGAGAGTTTCCAAATCACGAAACAAATCAAAAGTCTAACGTCTTGTCGAATGAAGAGTTAGAGTTGAGAATCGAGGAATCGAACCGCCTCCTGAGCTCAACTCGCAGCTCAAAAGCGTTGTTCGACAGCGTTGAAATTCCGCAATTGCTGAATAGTAAAGCGGATGACCAGGAAGAGAATCGTAAGGAGTTGGAAGCCCGGCGCGAGGAGATAAGTCGTTCGCAGAAATCAACTGACGATTCCCCGCGCGCTGAACAGACCGCGCCTGCAGTTCAAACCTCCAAGTCGTGGGGCGGCTGGACGTTAAGTCTGATTAGCGCTGTTCTCGCCCTGATTGTTGGTCTGTTTATCTTTGGATGGAATATGCTTCCGGCGTATTTGGTTCAATGTCAGATTCAACAGGCGACGGGATTGTCTTTGCGACTGGACAACGTCCATCAGGATTATCGATCGGGAATAACAAAGGTTGAGTCAATTCAGGCGTTTGATTCCGCTCAGCGCCCTTTTTTTGAAGCTGGACGTACAACGTTTTCCAGCAGTTTGCCGTATTTTGTTGGAAACAACAATAATATGAACTGGGCGATGGTTGAGGGAATTCGTTTTGCTCCAACGCCGTCCTACGTCAATCCCAACGCAGCGTCTTTGCGAAACAACGAGTTTAACAAGGCTCTCAAATCCGTTGAGAAAGAACTGGACGATTCGCAGATGGATTTGTTGGTCAAGAATTCCGTTTCGACGATTTCGTCGCCGTACGAACAAACGATTCGCCGCGCTGAACAGGAAGTTAAGGACATAACGCAGCAAATGCAGGTTCTTCAGGAACGTCTGTTGTCTTCGGGCGAAGAAGGGACTGACGCCGATAAAGCTCAAGCGACGTCTTAT
>JAZUMX010000610.1:0-10800 GCA_045603865.1 Thermoguttaceae bacterium | reverse complement strand
GAACTGGTACGGGCTGCCGACGTCCAGCGTTTTGAACGGCAGAGCGCCGAAAATCGTCTGCTCTACGGAATCGTTCGCCAAGACCTTTTCCGCCATCGTTTTGAGCTGGTCGTCTGAGGCGTTGTCAAACCAGAATTTTTTGAACGTTCTCACCGCCTTGACGGGGATTTTGAAGTCATCCTGAATGGCTTTCAGAGCGCTTTGTGCGACCGGGTCCATCACGCCGGGTTTGGGCAGAACGTACAAGGACTTCCAGCTTGCCACAGCCGGGTCAGTCTGGGACGTCCCGTCTGTCAGGTTGGAAATGACGCCGTTTTCAACGACCGCGTCGACGATGAGGTTGTCGGCGATGCGTTCAATTTGCTCGGCGGAGACGTCTCCTTCGACCAGAAAACCGCGCGCAGAGGCGACGTTGGTTTGAATATTAAGACCCACAGCGGCGATATCCGCTTTGACTTCTTCCGCTTGCGTGTCAGCAAACGGCTTTTTCGGCGTAATGGTAATTTCCCAGAGCATTTAAGTGTAGCAGTTAGGTTGTTAGTTGCGAGTTGCGAGTTGCGAGTTGCGAGAAGAATTTGTTGAGCGCTTGCGTTTTCTCGCTACTCGCTCCGTGGGTTGAAACCCACGGCTATTAATATTGAACCGCTACGCGGTTCTACAGGAAGCGCTTCGCGCGACTATCCGTTCTCGCATAATATATATTATTCCAGAAAATCGCCTTTTTACAAGGGGAGGGAGCGGGAGAATTCGGAATAGGCGAGCCGAAGAAATCTCTGCCCCGCCGAACGACTGCGACGCAGCCGAAAACCATTCTGGATCGCGGATAAAATCCGCCGAAGAATTTTAAGCCACAAAGGACGCAAAGAACGCATAGAATTTAAAACTTCGCGAACATCCTCCGCACCTTCGCGTCTCCGCGTGAGATTTACCCGGGCGTCTCGCACCCACGGGTTAACACCCGTGGCTCGCCTAAACGTAATTCCGTTCGCTTCGCGAACTCCATTACCGCCTTTCATTTTTCTACTGCCTACTGCCTACTGCCTCCATTTCCCCGTTCTTTGAGCCATTTAACGATTTCCTGATGACCATTTTCTTGAGCAAAATCCAGGGGCGTCTTTCCTTCTTTGTCCTTTGCGTTGGCGTCTGCGCCGTGTTCCACAAGCCATTGAGCCTGGTCTTGAGCTCCGTATTCAATAGCAATGTGTAAAACCGTCAATCCGTTGTTGTCTTTTACATTGATATCCGCGCCGCGTTCAATGAGCCAATGAATATGTTCTGGAGTGGGATCAATAGAGTAAAAACTTTCAGACAGCAAGACGGTTTTTCCTTTATTATCTTTTGCATTGACGTCCAAACCCTGATTGAGCAGCCATTGAAGCAATTCCAAATTTTGACTTTCAACGGCATAATGTAAAACAGTTCTTTCGTTTTTATCTTTTGCTTTGACGTCTAATCCCTTCTTGACGAGCCATTGAACCAATTCCAGATTGCCGCTTTTAGCGGCGTAATGCAAGACGGTTTCTCCGTTATTGTTTTGGGATTTGACGTCGGCTCCGCGTTCGACTAACAATTGAACCAATATCAAATCTCCGCTTTTAGCGGCGTAATGCAAGGGCGTTGTTCCGTCATTGTCTTTTGCGTTGACGTCCAATCCCTGTTTGAGCAGCCAGTCAACCATGTTCACAATGAGGTCTTCATCGGTAGGATAATGCATAAATAAATCAGCGGCATAATGCAAAGCGGTGCATCCTTTATTGTCTTTTGCGTTAATATCAGCTCCATGATTTACCAGCCACCGAACTAATTTCAGTTTGTAAGCGTCTGCGGCGAAAAGTAAAGGCGTAGTTCCGTCATTGTCTTTTGCGTTGATATCCGCTCCATGTTCAACCAACATTTGAACAATTTCCAATTCTCCTGTTCGAGCGGCGTTATGCAGAGCCGTTCTTCCATGCTCGCCCTCTTTTGCGTTGACGTCCAATCCCTGTTCAATAAGCCATTGTATAAATTTCAGTTTTCTGCCAAGTGACGCATAATACAAGACCGTCGCTCCGTCATTGTCTATTGCGTTAATGTCGCCTCCGCGTTCAACAAGCCATTGAACCAGTTTGAAAAATCCATCCAGAGAAGCCCAATGTAAAACTGTCTTTCCATGGACGTCCTTTGCATTTATGTCTGCGCCCTGTTCAACCAAACATTGAACCAATTCCAGTTTTCCAGTTTCAACGGCGCGAAACAAGGAAGTATACCCATACTTGTTTTTTGCGTTAACGTCCGCTCCCTGTTCAATGAGCCATTGTATCAGACTCAGATTCTCGCTTTCGACGGCATTCATCAAGACGGAATTATTATTATCATCTTTCGCGTTGACGTCCAGCCCCTGTTTTACCAGCCACTGTGTTATTTCCAGACCTCCATCTGAAGCGGCATAATGCAAGAGAGTGTTTCCAGCCATGTCTTTCGCGTTGACGTCAGCTTTATGTTCAACGAGCCATTGAACCAATTCGAGATTTTTGCTTTGGACGGCATAATGAAGGACTGTTCTTTCATATTCGTTTTTCGCGTTGACGTCTAATCCTTTTTTGACAAGCCACTGAACCATTTTGAGATTTCCACCGATAGCGGCAGAATGTAAGATTGTATCTCCAACTTCGTCCTTTGCGTTGACGTCCGCTTTATGTTCTACGAGCCATTGAACCATTTCGAGATTCTTGCTTTTGACGGCATAATGCAGGACTGTTTTTTCATCTTCGTCCTTTGCGTTGACGTCTGCGCCGTGTTCAATGAGCAACTGAACCATTTCCATATCTTCGATTTCGACGGGTAAAAAAAGAGGCGTCCTTACCCGTGCGCCCTTTGCGTTGACGTTTGCGCCGCGCTTGATCAGACATTGAACAATTTTGAGATTGCCATTTTTGACAGCATAATGCAGGACTGATGTTTCTTCTTCGTCCTTTGCGTTGACGTCAGCGCCGCTGTCAATGAGCAACTGAACGATATTCAGATTATCGCTTTGAACGGCTGAAAAAAGAGGCGTCGTTCCCCATGCGTTCTTTGCGTTGACGTCTGCGCCGCGCTTGATCAGGCATTGAACTATTTGGAGATTGCCATTTTTGACGGCATAATGCAAGACTGTTTTTTCATCTTCGTCCTTTGCGTTGATGTCTTCGCCGTTGTCCAGAAGTTTTTTAACTTCGTCTAAAGAACCGTCTTCCACGGCGTTAAAAAGAGCGTCGTTTTGAATTGCTTCCTGTGTTTGGTTGTCAGAATTCTCTGCCCCATAACAGACGCCGACAGCGCTTGACAAAAGAAACAAAATAACGCTCAAAATAAAATGACGGTGTTTCATAATGACTATCCTGTAATGGGAATATGGTCAAAAATGAGAATTGAAAAATCCTACTATAATTGTAATACTAATTCAGAAAAAAACAAGGGGTCGATACAAAGCGTTCGTAGGGACAGAGAAGACTTTGGCGGACAGCATGTCCGCGAACCAGCGGGGCGGAGCGGCTTTCCGCATTCTCAAGATTTTTGGAGGCTTCCGCCGCAAGCGTATTACCAGTTGAAAACTTTGCGGACTTTGCGAACTTCGCGTGAGGTTTCTTTGGCGGCTGAGACAGCCGCGAACCGGGCTGAACAGAGATTTTCAGCGGGGCAACGTTCCATTGGCAGGCGAGGACGCCTGCGGTCGACGAGGACGTCGACCCTCCGAAACGCAAGCGTGCGCCGATTGTTACTTCGCGAACATCCTCCGCACCTTCGCGTCTCCGCGTGAGATTTACCCCGGGGACTTCTGCACGGATTGCCTTGTTGAATCCCCGCACCTCCGCGGCTCCGCGTGAGATTTTAACGGACGCTCACACCCACGGGTTAACACCCGTGGCTCGCCTAAGTCGCATTTCCCTACTGCCTACTGCCTATTGCCTCCATCTCCATGCTCTTTGAGCCAATCGGCGATGTTCTGTAAGCCGTTTTCTTTAGCGAATTGCAAGGGCGTCTTTCCTTCTTTGTCCTTTGCGTTGACGTCGGCGCCGCGTTCTACAAGCCATTGAGTCAGTTTCATATCTCCGGATAGAACCGCAAGATGTAAAATCGTCCAGCCGTCTTTGTCTTGGACGTTGATATTCGCCCCATGTTCGACCAGGCACTGAACCAGTTTAGGGTCTGGGTCGAGGTAGTAAAAACGGTCGGACAGCAAGACGGGTCTGCCGTTTTTGTCTTTGGCGTTGACGTCAATTCCCTGTTTGATGAGCCATTGAACCAGTTCTAAATTGCCGCTTTCAACGGCGTCGTGTAACACAGTTCTGTCGTTTTTGTCCTTCGCGTTGACGTCGGCGCGGCGGTCCGCCAGCCATTGAACCAGTTCCAGATTCCCGCTTTGAGCGGCGAAATGCAAGACGGTTTTTGCGTCGTTGTTTTTGGCGTTGACGTCCGCGCCGCGTTCGGTCAGCCGTTGAACCAGCTTCAAACATCCGCTTTCGGCGGCGGTATGCAGGGGCGTCGCTCCCCATTTGTCTTTGGCGTTGACGTCCAGTCCCTGATCCGTCAGCCAGTCAACCAGTTTCAGAATTTTGTCTTCTTCGGAAGGGTAATGCAATGATAAATCGACGGCGTAATGCAAAGCGGTCTGACCGATAACGTCTTTTGCTTTTAAATCCGCTCCCTGCGCTGAGAGCCAT
The DNA here is from genome assembly GCA_045603865.1 of Thermoguttaceae bacterium. Lineage (GTDB taxonomy): Bacteria > Planctomycetota > Planctomycetia > Pirellulales > Thermoguttaceae > RUG11551. Next base: position 6,121 of record JAZUMX010000610.1, on the reverse strand, counting down.
TGAATCAGTTCCAGTTTATCGAAATGCGCGGCGAAAAGCGCCGGCGTCCGTCCTTCGTTGTCTTTCGCGTTGACGTCGGCGCCGCGTTGAGCCAGCAGCTGAGCGAGTTTCAGATCTCCCCGATGGACGGCTAAATGCAGAGACGTCCTGCCCAACTCGTTTTTGGCGTTGACGTCCGCGCCGCTATCGAGCAGTTTTTTGACGTCGTCCAAAGAGCCGTTCTCGACGGCGGAAAGAAGAGCGCTGTTTTGACTTGTTGTCTGGCCGTCAGAATTCTCCGCGCCATAGCAGACGCTGACAAAGCTGGTTACAATCATCAAATAAACGCTCAAAAGAAAAATACGGTGTTTCATAATGACGTTCCTGAAAAGGAAATATGCTCAAAAACGATTTGAGAAAATTCTTACTGTAATTGTAATAATAATTCAGAAAAATACAAGGCGGCGGTGGCGACGATAATTTTACCACAAAGAACACAAAGAACACAAAGAAATTTTTAAAACTTCGCGAACATCCTCCGCAGCTCCGCGTCTCCGCGTGAGATTTGCCCGGGCGCTTGTTTAGGTTCGCCGTTCCGGCGAATGCGTAACTACGTTCGCTTCGATCACACCCATGGGTTTACACCCCCGGCTCGCCTAAGCGTAACTACGTTCGCTAAAGCGAACTCCGTTACCGCCTTTCATTTCCTTACTGTCTACTGCCTTTTCCCCTCTTTCGCGCCATGCTCTTTTAGCCACTGTACAAGCGGTATTGTTCTGTTTTTTATTGCCATATCCAGAGCGGTCTTTCCGTCGTTGTCCTTTGCGTTGACGTCTGCGCCATGCTCAACGAGGAACTGAACCAGTTTCAGGTCGCCGTCGTCAGCAGAATAATGCAGCGCCGTTTTTCCATCATCGTTTTTTGCGTTGACGTCTGCGCCGTGTTCAACGAGCCATCGAACATATTCCGAATCGTTAAATATCGCGGCGATATGTAACAATGTCTGTCCGTCAGCGGTTTTTACGTTGACGTCCGCGCCGCGTTCAACGAGCCACTGAACCAGTTCTGCATCTGATTCAAAGGAGCATAAATCTTCTGATTGCAAGACGGTCTTTCCGTCATTGTCTTTTGCTTTGACGTCCAGCCCCTGTTCGACCAGCCATTGAACCAATGGCAATTGTTCGCTGCCTACAGCAAAATGCAAAACGGTTCGACCTTTTTCGTCTTTTGCGAAGACGTCCTGTCCCTGTTTGACCAACCATTCAACCAGGTTGAGATCCCCGCTTTGAGCGGCATAATGCAAAACCGTTTTTCCATTTTCATCTTTTGCATTGATATCCGCGCCCTGACTCAAGAACCATTGAATCACATCCAGCTTGCCGCGTCGAGCGGCGTAAAGCAAGGGAGTCGTTCCCCATTTGTCTTTAGCGTTGACGTCCAGTCCCTGTTTGACCAGGCGCTGAATCAATTCCAGATTCCAACTCATGGAGGCAAAATGCAAGGCGGTTCGTTCTTTATTGTCCATTACGTTGAGATCAACGCCCTGTTTGACCAGCCATTGAACCAACTCCAAATTACCGCAGCCAGCGGCGTAAAGCGCCGGCGTCATCCCTGTATTGTCCTTAGCATTGACGTCCGCGCCCAGTTCTACCAGCATTTGATTCTGCTCCAGTTTCTCTCTTCGGGCTGTGTAATGCAAGGCTGTCATACCATTATTGTCTTTTGCGTTGACGTCCGCGCCATGTTCCGCCAGCAATGGAATTCTATCCAGCCTATCTCTTTGAGCGGCATAATTCAAGACTGTGCGTCCTTCATTGTCCTTTGCATTGACGTCCGCTCCATGCTCAAGCAGGTATTGAACTGTTTTCAGAGATCCGGACTCGACGGCGAATTTTAAAGGAGTATATTCTTCATTGTTCCAAAAACATTTTTTTTCGTTGACGTCCAAACCCTGTTCCACGAGCCATTGAACCAACTCCAAATTATAGCTGCTGATAGCTTTATATAGAATCGTTTCGCCGTACTGACCTTTTGCCTTGACGTCTGCGCCCTTCTCAACGAGCCATTGAACCAGTTTCAGATTTCCGCTTTCGGCGGCAGAATGCAAAGCGTCTGCGTTGACGTCCGCTCCGTTCTCTACAAGCCATTGAACCAGTTCCAGATTCCCGTAATGAGCGTCAATTTGCAAGGCGGTCAAATTATATTTGCCTTTTGCGTTGACGTCCAGCCCCTTCTTAACCAGCCACTGAATCAATTCCAGATTCTCGCTTCGCGCGGCATAATGCAAGACGGCATCTCCGTCCTCGTCCTTTGCATTGACGTCTGCGCCCTGCTCCACGAGCCATTGAACCAGTTCCAGATTCCCGCTTTCGGCGGCGTAATGCAAAGCATATCTGCCGTCATTGTCTTTTTCGTTGACGTCTACGCCCAGTTCAACCAGTTTTTTAACCAATTCGAATAAGCCGTTTTCAGCGGCAATTAGCAGGGGCGTCTTTCCATTTTCGGTTTTTGCGTTGACGTCTGCTCCATGTTGAATTAGCCATTGAACCAGTTCCGGATTTTCCTCGTCAACGGCGTAAAACAGGGCGGTCTGTCCGTATTTGTCTTTTGCATTGACGTCTGCGCCATGCTCAACCAGACATTGAACCAGTTTGAGGTTTTCAATATCAGCGGTAAAAAATAAAGGCGTTTTCCCTTCGCAGTCTTTTGCATTGACGTCCGCGCCGTGTTCAACGAGCCATCGAACCATTTCGAGATTGTTATTTTCAACGGCAATATGCAAAACTGTATTTCCGAAAAAGCTTTCTTCGTTGACGTCCACGCCTTGTTCGACCAGGCTCTGAACAATTTTGAGATAGCCATAATCGGCGGCGGAATGCAAAGCCGTGTATTCCAAAGCGTCTTTTGCGTTGATGTCTACTCCCTGTTTTATCAGCCAATTAACCATATCCGCATTCCCGCTTCGAACGGCGCTATGCAAGACGGTTCCGTTTAAACTGTCTGCAGCGTTGACGTCCAACCCCTGCTTGACCAGCCATTGAACTAATTCGAGGTTTCCGCTATAAGCGGCGCTATGCAAGACTGTATAGTTCGAATTGTCTTTTGCGTTGACGTCCAGCCCCTGTTTGACCAGCCATTGAACCAGTTCCAGATTTCCGCTTTCGGCGGCGTAATGCAAGACGGTCATTTGTCTATTATTTTTTTCGTTGACGTCCAGTCCCTGTTTGATCAGCCATTGAACAATTTCGAGATTCCCGCTTTGAGCGGCTTCATGCAAGACGTTTTTTTCAAATATATCTTTCTCGTTGGCGTCTGCGCCGCGTTCGACGAGCAATTTAACCATTTCGAGATTCCCGTTTCGGAAGGAAAAACGTAAAGGGGTTACATTTTCACGGTTTTTTACGTTAGGATTCGCTCCGCGTTCCAGAAGTTGTTTGACTCGGTTCAGGTCGTCCGTTATCACAGCATAATGAAGAACGTTATTGCCAACAACGGGAGAAACGTAAGAAAAATCGAATTCACCCGTTTGAAACATTTGTTCAAAACGCTCAATGGACTCGTCGTTAAATCCCAACCGATACAATCGCTCTGCATATTTGGGGCTGTCAGAGCCGTCCGCTACGCAGCTGACGCCAGCAAAGCCGGTTACAATCATCAAACAAACGCTCAAAAGAAAAACGCGGTGTTTCATAATAACGCTCCTGAAAAGGGAAATATGCTCAAAACCGATTCGAGAAAATTCTTACTGTAATTGTAATAATAATTCAGAAAAATGCAATAACCCGCTCAACGACTGCGACACAGCCGAAAATTTGGAGCGCGACGGCTTGACGTCGCACTCCATAAGGGGGGGGATTTACGTTCATTATCGATTGTTTTATAATGACCTAATAAAAGACTCTTTGCACGTATCGGCAAAGACGTCAGTCCGTTTGTTTAATTCAAATCCAAACAAAGGGGGAAATTATGAAACGCAAACAATCTGTTTTTTGCCGCTGGTCGCAATTCCGGCTCATTGTGGCGTTGGGCTGCGCTGCGATTTTCTTTGCAGCAGCCGCGTCAGGCGTTCAAGCCGCAGAAAAAACGTACGACGTCGCTAACGCGTCTTTTGAGACCGCGGGCGTCAACGGGGTTCCGCAAAGCTGGCATGGAGATCGCAACGTTTACTCTTTCGACGACACAGTGTCACATACCGGGTCTGCGTCGATGAAATGGGCCAACGACGATGCCAACCGCTATCGGCTGTGTACTCAAACCGTTGACGTCAAGCCGGGGGAAGCGGCGGTGTTCTCCGTCTGGGTGAAAACGAAAGACCTGAAAGTCGGAAAAGCCGCTATCTGCATGGAATGGTCGGACGCTCAAACCGGGCAATGGCTTGGCGGCGCGTACGCCCGCGGAATTGACGGTACGTCGGACTGGACGCGCATTACTACGTTTGCGGAAGTTCCTCCCGAGGCGAAAGAAGGCTCTGTTCACGTTACGTGCTACTGCACCAAAGGCGCAACAGGAACCGCTTGGTTCGACGACGTCGAAATTAAATCGTACATCCCGACGTTTTTCTCTGCCATGACGACAAACCGGTATCGTCACATGACGGTCGGCGGCAAAGTCAAAGCGTATGTCGGGATCAATAACCGGTTCTACAAGATTGACCTGACCAAATCGCCGGGACAGCTGGTCGTTTCCGGCGCCAATCTGAAAGAAAACCTCGTCCTGGCGCCGTCGCGCGTTGCGGACGATTACGTCGAATTCACGATTGATTCTGACGCCCTGCCTGTCGGCGAGTACAAGCTGGAATATCAAACCGTCAACCCGATTTCCGAAAAGCCGGAAACGATTTCCAAAACGCTGACCAGGTACGAGCAGTTCCCGGCGTATAAAACCCGAATCGACGAACATCGCCGGTTTATCGTAGACGGCAAACCGTTTTTCCCGCTGGGCATGTATTTCGGCGGAATCAAGCCGGAAGAGCTGGATATTTACGCGGACTCCAAATTCAACTGTCTCATGCCGTACCATACGTTAACCCGGGAATCGCTGGACTTGTTACAGCAGAAAAACATCCGCTGCATTTACAGCGTCAAAGACTTTTACGTCGGCTTGCGCTGCAATTCAGACGAACAGGGAATTCAAATGGCGGCGCAGAAAATCAACGAGTTCAAAGACCATCCCGCCATTATCGGGTGGTACATAAACGACGAGCTGCCGCTGTCGATGCTTGACCCGCTGACGAAACATCGGGATTTGTGCGAGGAGCTTGACCCGGGACGTCCAACGTGGGTTGTGCTGTATCAGTACAAGCAGATTCGGTCGTACATTCCCACCTTCGACGTAATTGGAACTGACCCATACCCGATTCCCTCCAAACCGGCGTCCATGGCGTACGAGTACGCGAAATCGACCTACGACGGCTCGTTCGGTGCGCACGCCATGATTCAGGTTCCGCAGGCGTTCAACTGGGCGTCATACAAAAAAACGCCGGAAGAAAAGCAAAAGAACAGAACGCCCACGTACGAAGAGCTTCGCGGTATGGCGTGGATGAACGTCGCCGGCGGCGCCAACGGGCTGATTTTCTATTCCTGGTTCGACCTGTGGAAGATGAACAAAACAGTGGAAGAGGGCGGCACAGCTCTGGTTCGAGAACCGTTTGAACAGCGTTGGGCGGAACTGAAAAAGCTGGGCGAAGAGATTGCCGACTGTTTCCCGATTCTCTTGGGCGACGAACCGACGCTCAACGTTACAAAGTCGGACGAGTCCGACGAGGAGGTTGTTTCTCGTCTGTTTGGCGCCAACGGCTCGACGTGGCTTTTGATTGTCAATACCAACGACAAAGAAACCAAAATCGCCGTCTACGATATTCCCGCCAACGCGAAGATAGGACAAACCAAACTCGGCTCGCCAGCAACCCAGGACGGCTCGAAGATCCGAATCGCCCTCCCGCCGCTGGAACCGAGGCTGATTGAAATTAAGTAGAATAAAGGAACGCAAAAAATGGAAGGCGGTGTCTTGTCCTGGTATCGGTTGACAGAAAGGTCAAAGATGGTAAAACGATATACAGACGCATTTCGTCAGACCGTGGTGTCAGAAATCGTTTCAGGCAAGTGGAAATCGGTTTGGGAGGCATCTCGAGCCTACCGGATAA
>JAZUMX010000609.1:0-12234 GCA_045603865.1 Thermoguttaceae bacterium | reverse complement strand
CATGGCTACGATCCGACTTGTGGAATTGGTCTGATGTTCAAAGCGGCGAACTGTACAGCGAACAGGGCGATAGCTTGGGAACGCTTTCTAACGGCGCGTATATTCAAACTGATTTGAATTACGGTCAAGTTTTGAATCTTTCTGGAAACAACGGATACGTTTCGTTAGGCAACCCGGACGATTTACAAATATTCGGGAAAATAACGTTGTCTGCATGGATTTGTCCCGATTCCTTGACAGGAATTCAAAACATTATTGTTAAAGGATACGCATCAAACCCCGATGGAGAAATCTTTTTGCGAATCGCCAACGGGGAATATCAGGTTGGTTCTTGGAACGGAACCAATTATTACGTCAGCGCTATTGCTGATACAGACGATATCGGTCAATGGATTCAGCTTACCGGCGTATACGATGGCGATACATGGCGACTATATAAGAATTGCGTCGAAGTTGCATCAACATCTTCTTCTGTCGGCGCTGTTCCCGTAAACGCAAACTGGACTATCGGTTCCAGTGCAAGCGGTACAGACAGATTCTTTAACGGTAAAATTGGCGCTTGCGGGATTTACGATCACGCCTTGGACGCTCAATCTGTTGCAACATTGATGTCTGACAACCAAACAACGGCACGCGTTGGCGGAAATCATTATGCAATTAAAGGGCAATCTTATCAACTGCAGCTAGATGCTTCCAATCCAGATGTTTTATGGTCAGTAAACTGGGGCGATGGGACTACAGACTATTATTACAATGTTTCTTCTGCCAGTCATGTTTATACCCATTATGGAACGTCAGGCGTTAGCGTAACAGCCAAGCGAAACGGACAGACGATTGACGTTGCCGGTTCGTCTATAGCGCTTCAAATTGGGGCTGTTGGAAACATGGTAACCAACGGGGATTTTGAAGACGTAGAATTTCAAACAAATGAAACATGGATAGTTTCTAATGACGTAACAGGCTGGTCAGGCAGAATTGAAATTCAAGGGAGCGGCGGAAACAAGATTGCGGAATTAGATACAGACAATCGGTCGTCAAGTTTAGACCAAAATCCCGGCGACGACCAGCCACACCACACGACTATTACTTCCGATTCCATGACGTTTATTCCCGGCTTAACTTATACACTTTCCTTTGATGCGTGGAACAGGAGCGAATACGTTCAAGACAATATTATTAACATCACGGTACCGGGAAGGATTGTCAGCGTAGTAGGCGATTTACCATTTTCCGTTTCGGATATTGAATTATTTATTGATACAGCCGCTAGTCAAAATCTTAATGTATGGGAAAACGTATATTCCTGCACGTCGATTTGTACATCGTCAATAACCTTCTCTACTGGCGGCAGCTTGTATCGCGTTTACGATAGCGAGGGCGGATATATTGACCATGAATGCGCTAGTCCATTTGGCGTTTCGTCGATAACGTTTGAGGCATCGTCGAATTTCGGTTCTGTTTCCTTCAGCGACGTTTCATCAGACGTTATTCCAGGTTACGGTCCGTTGTTGGATAATATATCCATGAATCAGGAATACCTGTATGTAGACATAGACGTTGACTCTAACAACGATGGGGTAATAAACGCTTTTGACGATCCAATAGAAATGGGGAACTCTCAAAGTACGTCAATTGAATCGGGAGCGTACGGATATACTGCTCTTGTAGGAGAAGAATTTACCGTAAATATATCAACCTTTTCTAGTATACAATTAGATTCTTCCGAATTTGACGTTAGATTTACAGACAGCGCTGGAATTCTCGACTTTTCAGATGCGTATCTGCATCAATCGACTGCAACAATAACCGCAGAACAAACAGGTCAAACCACGTTAGCGTATGAGATTTATCTTATTGGTACAAATCAAGTGGTTGCCAGAGATGAAGTTTTGATTACAGTACAGCAATTGAGTATAAGCGTTGATAATTTGAATCCAGAGGGCGAAACGGATACAATATCAACGGAACGACTTATTGGCGTAGAACGCGATTATGGCTGGTTCCGTTTGTATCGAGAACCGGGCAGCTGTTTCACAAAGACTGCAACTGTTACTTGTATATTAGACGAAGGTTTAGTTCACATAGCTGAACATGGTTTGGATTATATCATCTATTTGGCAACGATTGACTCTAATTCCGATATAACATATACTTTAATTAATCCAACGCCCATTGATCATCCAAACGCAATTCCGTCAAGAACATACAGTTTTACGGTTGATATTCCAGCATATACTCAAAGCGTTTATCTTGCTGTTGACGGGCTTTTTGATTGGCTTGACGAAGGCGACGTTTTTAATCCGTTTTCAACAGGAACAACGCCATGGGACGATGAAGGCGAACATGTGAGTCTTAGAATTCGCGAGGTTGTCAGCAGCGTTGTTACACAATCGGGTTCTTATTCTGGATTAGGTTCCAGTTGTAGCTCTTACGTTGAAATCAAAGACGGCGGCATTTGCGCTATAAATACCGATTCCAACAACGACGGGGCGATAAATCAAAGCGATACATATATAAGCGTTAAAAATGACACTAATGCGCTTGGCAGATTAATCGCTGTTAATAACGATGACGACGATAACGACAAACAAGCCGACTTGTTACAGAGACCTGAAGGTTATGATATTCATGCAAATGCAGCGGCACTAAACGGATTGTTTCCAATATTAAATTTGAATCAAGAAAATGATTTAGCCGCTGTGCAAATGTACGTTTGGGTTGACAGTTTAACGCTAAATCCCGAATACAATTATTACCCAGTTTATGTAGACGTTTACACACAAATTGAAGATGATTTTGTTATGTGGACGGCTTCTAATAAAGGTTCTCATATTCATAGCTATGATTCTAATAATCCCATACAAACCCGTCTAATACAATTATCCAGCGATTCTGGTCAAACGGTTTTCCGTCGAACTGTTTACATGGAAGCAGTGTCAGCAAATATCGGAACGGTTACCCTTGTTGCAAAACCTAATACATATGACCCTAATGGCTCTGACACCGTAAAATTAACGTCATTCGACTTTGACGTCGATATGAATACCGATAACTTTGATGATGGTACAGATATAGTATCAACACCGGTTATGCCTCAGCGAAATAAGCGGGAAGAACTGTATGAAGACCATCAATACGGTTTGGGAATTGTCATGCTTTGCGACGAACCGCTGACAACGCCAATAGAAGCGCCAAACTATTATCCAATGGTTTTAGATATTGGCTTGCCTTTTTACAATATGGGATTTAATCCAACGGTCAGCTTTGCATTTCAACAATATGATCTGGAAGATGTGAACCCAGGCGGCATTTCGATTTGTAAAAAAACGTCAGATGGAATGTATGAAGAATTGTCTCCAAATCATAATTACAGTCTTTCAGAATTGGGATTTGCAAACGGCGAAACGTCAGTTGTTTTATACGTTCTTCCTATATTTAAACATGAAGTCATAAGTGAATGGTTCAACCCATATAATAAAAATAACAAACCCGATTCTTGTATAACAGTTACGCTTAATGTTGGCGCAGTTCAAATTCAAGATACAATCCATTACATTAATTCCAGTTTAGGTTCCTTCTGGAATAATTATATTCACGATCCCGCTATTCGGCACGCATTTGCCGCGCAAGCGGTTTACGGCGCTGGGGACGAACCAAATTTGGATATACACGCTGAACCAAGCAGTACAGATCTTCCACAATTTGGATTACAGTGGATTAGTAATATTAGTGATTTGCAAGCTATGGGATTTTCATCTACTATAGCTGGCATGTTTGGAGCGAATGACTTAACAGGATTAAATGTTGCGGTTTATTATGACCATATAACCGGTAATGGAATCCTAGCATTTCAGGGCAGTGGTTCATTAACTTCTGTTCTTCAAAATAATGAATTATTTGAAATATTTTTAGAGGCTACTGAATGCCAGTGGAAAAACTTAAATATTGTTAATAATTTTTATTCATCATTAGAGAGTTCATTAGAGAAATTATATCATCAAGAAATTACCGGTTCCAGCGCGCCTGATTGGATATGCAATATCGCTCAGGGATGCGGTTATGTAACCCCTCAATACGATGCAGCTATGGATATTGGTTCTAACTTACCAAAGAACTTTGTTCAGTTGAACGATGCCATATCAATTGATAAATTCACTGGTTGGGCTATTACTGGGCATTCGCTTGGCGGCGGACTCGCTTCAGCCGCCGCTGGCGTCTGCGGTAATATAGCCGGTTCTGGATATATTGGCAATAGCGTTAGTACATTTAACGCTGCGGGGTTACATAATGATACCGTAAGTAGTTATTTATCACGCAAGGGAATGACTGCTCCAAGCTCTCACCCTTCAATTATTGCTTATCGTACAGAATCGGATGAGTTGACTGAACTACAGGAAGAGTACGATTACTATACTAATATAATTCCTAATGCGGCTGGAACTCCATACTGGTTAGAAGATTCTGAAGATGATTCTACAGAATTTTTTAATGTGGATTGGTCTGGGCATAAAATGAAGTCGGTAATTCAGGGTTTGCTTGTAGATAGAATCGGGAGACAAGTAGCTATGACTTATATTATAGATACTATAGATAATTCGTTTTGTTCTCGTGGAAAACATGGAAAATATTACTATCCATTAAATGAATATGATTTTAATGTTTATATAATAATTGATGGTTGTATTTATACCCTTGATTATTTAGATTCATTACCGCGTATATCAACTACATGTTATCCTTTTTAATTATTGTCGCTGTGGTTATTATATAAATTATTAAAAGATAACACTAAATATACTCATATTGATAGAATGCCTATTTTAAATACAAACATGTCTAAGAGTGTCTATATTATATTAGGTTTCATAAACATTGTTATATTTTTTTTATTGCAATTCCTGTATTCATTTTATTTTGATTCTAAATTTCATTTTTTCGTATACCTTGCAGATACGATAATTACAATTACAATATGGTGTGTTTTATATTTTTTCTATTCAACAATTGTTTTATTGTCTAATAAAGAAACAAACTTTCTCAAGAGTTCGCGACAAAAATTTTTTTCTATTTACACGTTTTTATTATCATTGTCATTAGTAATAATAGAACTAAGCCTAATAATTATAAGCAAAAGTTGTGGTTTTAGAAAAATACAACTTCTATTTACTCCTGGTTCTATATATATTCTATCCGTTTATATAAGTGTATTGTTAATGCCCATTATTATACTAATGTATATACTTCATTTTTATCATACTAACAATAACTCTCTAAAATATTTTGAACGATTATGCAACCTCTATAAAAATACATTTTTAGGCGAAATTGTTTCTCGATTTATAATTATTATTATAATCGGTGGGTTACCTATTATTTACTTAACATTTAGCCCTTTTTTAGAAATGCTAAATCGGGGTTTCTTTATTGGTGAATTAACTGGTGGCGGTCTATTAATTGACGGAATATTGTTTATTTTGATTAATAGTCTTGTAATGCAGTATATCAGCTTTGCTATATTTACCGTTATTATGCGCCGAATATACACATATATATGGCAACTAACATCGAATAGAAAAATGCATGTTCAGACTCAAGCTTCTCTTGAACAACAAAAGAATTTCAACGAAGAAAAGACGTCTAAAAATTAGTCGCGAGCAGACGCCCATGCTGAAAAGAATCATAATCAAAGACCGCTCGTCTATATAGACAAGCGGTCGAATTATGTTAATCAATCTATTTCTCAGCGTCAGCCGTTGCTGTAACAGCTTCCGCCGGAGCGGCTTCTTCTTTTTTCTCGGCTCCGGTGATGGACGGCAGGATGTCGACGCCGGCGACTTCTTTCATGACTTCGAGCATCGGCGGGAGCGTTTTCGCCATGCCGGTAAGCCAGTTGCCCGTTGCCGTCTGACCGTCTTTGCCCGTCCCGTCCCACACGACGACCTTGTCGAACTTGATGTTGGAAATCGCCTTGGCGGAGGACTCGATCAGGTTGTCGAAATGTTCCAGCATGAGGAGTTTGAACGCAGATTCCGCGCCGCCGCACGCCTCGATAATCTTCTGAAGACCTTCGCCTTTACGAGCGAGAATTTCGTACTCGCCGCGGGCTTTGGCTTCCAGTTCCGCATAGATTTCCGCCGCGCGGCCAGCCGCCTCAACGCGACGCTTTTCAGCTTCAGCTTCCGCCTCGACGATGATTTTCGCCTTTTCGGCTTTTGCCGGGGCTTCCAGTTCGGCGCGGCGCTGGGCTTCAATGCGAATCGCTTCCGCTTCCGCCGCCTTTGCCAATGCCAGATGTTCCGCTTCCTTAACGGCGGCTTCTGCAACGGCTTTTTTCGTACCGCCCGCCTGGAACGCTTCCGCCTGTTTGATCATCAACTCGGCTTTAGACGCTGCAATGACAGCTTGTGACACGTTTTCGCCTTCGATTGCCTTTGCGTTGGCGTCTGCCAGACGAATTCGCATTTCCCGTTCCGCTTCTTTGATTTCGGCTTCCTTCTGGAATTCCGCCTGCTGTTGAGCGACGCGTTCCTGTTTGGTAAACTCGGCAACCTGAATGTTCTTGTCGCGTTCGGACTTTTTAACTTCCGCTTCCTTCTGGAACTCCGCCTGCTGTTCGCCGATAATTTGTTCTTTCGCCAGGTCAGCCAGACGAATCTGTTGATCTCGTTCCGCCTCGCGGGTTCCGATGTTCTTGTCGCGGTTGGCTTCCGAAACGCGAACGGCCTTTTCCCGTTCCGCGTTGGCAACGGCGACCGCGCCCATCTTTTCGTTTTCCGCAACGTCGCCGCGCGCCTTCTGAATTGCTTCAGACGCCGCTTTCTGACCAATCGCTTCGATGTACCCGGACTCGTCGGTAATGTCGGTGATGTTGACGTTGATGAGAATCAGACCGATTTTTCGCAGTTCCGGTTCCAGAGAATGCTGAATCTTTTCCAGAAACTTGTCACGGTCGCGGTTGATGTCTTCAATCGGCATGGACGCGATAACCTGTCGCAGCTGACCGAAAATGATGTCTTCCGCCTGCTTTTTGATTTCCCCGAAGGACAAGCCGAGAAGTCGAACCGCCGCGTTTTGCATCAGGTCGTCGGACGTTCCGATGGCAACCGTAAACACGCTGGGGACGTTGACGCGGATGTTTTCCAACGACAGCGCGCCGCGCAGAGGAACTTCAATCTGCATCGGTTCCAGAGACAGCCAGGCGTAGTCCTGGATAAACGGCTTGACGAATCGCGCGCCGCCGGCAATGCAGACCGCCGACTTGCCTTTTTCCGTCATACCATAAATGACGAGAATCCGGTTGCTGGGGCAGCGTTTATAGCATTTCAGAAAGAGAATAAACAGCCCTGCAAGCAGCAGAATAATCAATCCGATAAAAATCGCTGGATAAAACATCGATGACTCCATTAAATGGTTAATCTGAGAGAGGGGTAATAAATACGTCATGGGTATTTCCTCTGAAAGTATATGGTTGATATTGTAACAGGAACTTCCAATAAAAATCAGAAATTCCAATGTGGTCTTTCGTCTGTCATTGAGCGTTTAACGCCGGACGTGAGCGTCATTCTCGAATTTGCATATTACAACTCTTCGAATGTAAAATACACAGTTTATGATAATTATACCACCTTTTAACGAAAAAGCATGGAAAAACAGGAGAGATAAATAAAAAACAATTAAAAATATTTAAGATGAATGGAATGTAGTGATTGTAACGAATATAACGGCTAAGAAATCATTGCGAGCGCTTTTGATCCAGGAATCAACGCCTGTTGAGTTGACTGGTTTTGATCTTTGGGATTGGTGCGTTCGAGCGTTCGGACGCGCAGAACAAAGGCAAGGTTAGAGCGCGGCGTCTTTACCAGATGAGTATAATACTCGCAGTAAGAGTTTAATTTGCAACCCATTTTTAGGAGATAGATTCATGAATGTCAATACAGTACTGAAATTTACAGGACTGCTGCTGTTGATTATCGGCGGTCTGAACTGGGGATTGGTTGGTCTTTTCGACTTCAATCTGGTAAGCTATATATTCGGCGACAACTCGTTTTTGACGCGAACGATTTACATCCTCGTTGGCTTGGGGTCTTTGGGCGTTACCGCCGCTTTGCCGGAATTGCTGGGTTTTTCCGACTCGGAAAAATACGTTTAGAGATTCATTCAGAAAGCAAAGAGCGTCAAACATTGAAAGGCGGTATATTTTTGCTTCGTTACCGCCTTCCGTTCATCCCTGACTACTGCGTCGCTCTATTTACAGTCAGCTTCTTCTGCCATGCGTTTCATGCCTTCGTCGTTGCTGATTTTTGGCATGTAGCCGAAATCTCTTTTGGCGGCAGAAATATTAAAGAAATTGCTTACCGACAGCTGAACAGCGAGAAATTTTGACATGGGCGGGTCTGACTCTCGTCCGATAAGCGACCAGATAAAATCGTAAACCGCGCCGATAGCGTATGCGGCAGAAAACGACATTGTCTTTTGAACAGGCGGCAGATGATAAAGTTTCAGCAGCTGGTCAATCCACCCCCAACAGTTGACAGGGTCATCCTGTGACAGAAAATACGCTTTTCCAGCAGGGACAGACGCTGAACCTGCTGTCATGGCGTCCATGGCGGCAATGTGTCCGTCAGCCGCATTTTCAACGTAGGTTGTATCGACAAGATTTTTCCCTTCTCCAACGCGTCGCAGAATTCCAGCTTTGGCTCTTTGAATCAGACGGGGAATGAGATTGTGGTCTCCGGGGCCCCAAATCAGATGAGGACGCAAAGCGCAGGTGGAAAGCGTCTGTCCGTCTGCCGTTTGACGGCCGTTGAACGCCAGCGCTTTCTGTTCCGCCATTGCCTTGCTGCGCGGATAATGAGCGTTAAAGGATTTAGGATACGGAGTCGATTCGTCAACGTTTTCCAAAGAATAATTTGTAAATACAACGCTGGGACTGGACGTGTAGACCATTCTGGCGACGTTGCCCTTCAGACAGCCGTTAAGAACGTTTTCCGTCCCAACAACGTTGGTTAAATAGTATCGATTCCAGTTTGCTCCGATTCCAGCTATGGCGGCAACGTGAAACACTGCGTCCACGCCGTTACAGGCGTCTGCAACAGCGGACGAATCAGCCAGGTCGCCCAAGCGCATTTCCATTCCGCGCGCTTCCAGTTCCGGCTGCGAATGTCGAGCGAAACCGCGAACGGAGTCCCCGCGCGAAATCAGTTTTTCTACGATATGACGTCCCAGAAATCCTCCAGGACCGGTTACGAGATATTTCATAGCAACAATGTCATTAGCGCCATGCTCAAGCTGGTAAAGTTAAACAATATGTGCAAAACAATACTCGGAAGAATCGACTGCGTTCTATAATATAAAAATCCAAATACGAGAGCAAGAGGAATTAAGCAAAACGGATCTGGAATGAAATGGGCGCCGGTAAATAACCGGATAAAAAGCAGAATAAACGCTAATATGTATGTAGGAACAATTATCCAAATCCATTTAACGCCATAAAACGCCAATCGGGGCGCTTCACGCCAGGTTCCAAACATGTCCCGCGGCCGCAAACGTCGAACAAAGAAAAGATACGAATAACATATTATCGGAAACAGCGTCCAGGCAATGCACGCTACTGTTACGCTTCGAATAATGTGTTCAATGGATTCATTTGCCATTTCCTCTGATCGATAATGAACCAAAGCAAAAAAAAACGCCGGCAGTGAAATGCTTATAACAGATATCAGCCAATTGCAGATTTTGACATTCATGCGAAGCCGTTTTCTAAACAGCTGCGTTAAAATGCCTTGAAGGCAGTTTTGAAGCCCGGCGCGAAAAAGCAGCTCTTCGTTAATCGGAGCCAGGATGCAAGCCATATAAAATCCAAGACCAATATAAGTCCAGTTCCTGGTTTGAACCAGTCGTAAAACAGGATGCGCTTCGTCAGGTTTTTGCTTGGTTATTTCTGCCGATTGCGTTTGGGAGTCGTTTGACTGGCTCCGAATTTCATGAGCGGTGGGAGAAGGATATAGAGCAATAAGCGTTAGCGAAGGCAAAAACAGGAACAACAATGCTGCAATAATTAATTCCAAAATATTACAATGCCATAACGAATAACGACGTTTGGGAATCCACCACGACAGAATGTTTACCAGTATTGAATTCATAAAAGTATTATATATGAAAACCAAAGTTTAGCAACAGGGGGCGCGAACATTTTAGGAACTGCAACAAGTGCAAATAGCTCCCGCTTTGGAAACAAATGAAAGATATAAAAACTCATCCGACAAACAAACGTCTGGAAGGGGCGCTTCGTTAACGCAGACGATTGGTTGACGGATGAGTCAAATTTTGGCATGCGGACCTAAAGACCGCTTTTATACGTCAAACAGATTTAATATCTGATTATATGTAACGAATTACATGAAAATCAGACGATTGAAAGCACTGTCGATTTTAACGCTTTCTTCGTCGTCTTCTTCACAGCTTTTTTCTCTGCACTCTTCACAGCCTTTTTCACCTCTTTTTTGGTGGTCTTCTTCAATTCCTTTTTCAGAGTTTTCTTGGCTGCGTCTTTTAACGCTTTTTTCAATTCTTTCTTCATAGCTTTCTCCATGCTAATAAGGGTTGTTGAGAAAATATAGAATCAACAAAAAACAATTCGAAAAGAATCGTTGTCGTTGACTCAAAATGCGCGAAAAACATCGCGCAAAAACTTGTTAGTTACAACCATTCCAAATCTGCATTCTTAAAACACAGCGCAGCGCTTAGAACGGTTTGGGAGAGGAAAAACGAACGGGATTTAATATCTCTTTGCGCGTTTAGCCTCTCTCAATTGATTTATCGGTAAAAACTATTTGTTTTCAGCTTTGATGACAATTCCACCCCAGACAACGGGCAGACCATTGTCGGTGAACCCGCCCAGATTCTTATCCGGATTGGCAATGCGTTTGCCGCAAACCACAACTTTATCGCCAACGACTGGTTTGATTTTACGAAGACCAACCACCTCAACCGAGCCGTCTTGACCTTCAATGTTAATCGTATTGATTTGATAGCCGTCGCGTTCGGCAACGCTTGACAAATTCCCGACAAACAGAACGCCTGCGTCGTCAGATTCGTCTTCAACTCGCGCCGCCCATTTTTCAGACAACGCAGAAGCTAAAGCCGCTTTCGTTCCGAAATTGCCCATCGCTGCGCGGACTTTAGCCATCGCGTCTTTGAGCTGGTCGTCAACGGCGCTTGTATCGACAAACGTAGACTTTTCCGCCATGTCGTTCAACGCGGCGTAAACCGTATCGTCAATCTTTTTAGCCGTCTTAAATGCAGCCCCAACTTTTGCGACAGCTTCGCTAACGTCTGCAGAGGTGTATTGAGGCGCGTTGATTACGCCAGGTTCAGCCGGTTCGTCGTCAGCAAGAACGTCTGCAGGCTCAGCGGCGTTATCAGCGCCGTCATTTCCCAGGAATGCGTCAGGATCAAAGGAACCGTCGTCTTCCGCAGCGGCGTCGTCAGCAGGAGCTTCGTCTTCTGCAGCAGCGTCATCCGCCGGAGCGGCGTCGTCTGCCGGATTGGCGTTTTCTTCAGCAGCGGCGGGCGCAGGTTTGTCGGCTGGATTTTCAGCAGGCGTTTGCGCTGCGTTATCTGCCGTCTTGCCGGGGAAGACAAACATTGCCCAATCTGGCCACCATTCCGGAATGTATTTATAGGTTGACGGAATGCCAGGCGCAGGAATTGGAATATTTGACTGCGCTCCAGTTGTCATCTCAATAAGCGCCATGACGTACGGGAAGAGAATAAACGCCAGCAGACCTCCCATAACGATGCCTAAAATACCTCCGCCCTTCTTTTTTTCCGTCTTTGGACGAGCAGGGCGCTTTCGTTTGCTGGGCGCAGCCGGTTCGCTGCCGGCAGACATGTCGAACCCGCCTGGCGCCGGTTGAGCTCCTCCCAATGAGAACCCGCCGGTCGCTTCTTTTTCTGGAGCCGTCAGGAGTTCTGCTGGAATCAACGAGGTCAAGTCGAGCGGTTCGCCCGTTTCAACGTCAATCAGTTCGCTAAGCTGGTATTCCTGATCTCCGTCTGGAATGCGAATCCGTTTATCCAACGCGGCTGGAGCGGGGACGGTTTCTTCAAAACCGCCCATTTGAAAACCTGTTTCAGGAACGTCTTCAGGCTCGTTTTTAAAGGGTTTAACTTCGCGAGCGTCTTCACGCTGTTAGTCAAACGGTTCCGCATCGGGAACGTTTTCAGTCTGTT
>JAZUMX010000608.1:0-2556 GCA_045603865.1 Thermoguttaceae bacterium | reverse complement strand
CCAATAATTCCTTCCTTGACATGGCAACGTATTCCCAGGTCTTTAACGGCATCGACAACCAAAACGGTTCCGGCGGGAATTTTGGAGGAAACTCAATCAGCAATACAGCCAACTTGCTGGAATCCCCTGCGTTTAACGCGGCGGAAGGAACGAATTTCGTCTATACAGGAACGCTGCCAACGATGTCGGGAACGATAACCAAAACCGGCGCGGGTTCGCAAACAATTGTCTCGGCAGACGTTGACGCCATTTCCGTTACAGAAGGAACAATGGGCTTTTCTGGCGCATTGGTTGCTGACAGCGTTTCAATCGCTCCGGGCGCAACTCTCAAAATGACGGGAACAGGGTCGTCCATTAACGTTGTCAATCCGGTAAATATTCAAGACGGCGCAACGCTTTATTTTGAAAACGCCGTTCCGCGCAACGACAACACAGATCTGGCTATCAACATTGCCGAAGGCGGAACGTTAAAGTTCTACGAAACCGAAATCGGCGACCATAACGACTTCAACTCGCTGGTTCGAGATGCAAGCAAAAATGTTACAATTACCGGCGACGGCGATTTTATCAAGACGGGACCCGGCAAACTGTTTATTACCAACCAGAGCAACGGCGGCAAAGTCGCCATCGTTCTTTCCGACAAAGCCGTCATCGACGTTCAGGAAGGCGATTTGGTCAACGGCGGATGGGAACCCAAATGCTGGAAATACTCAGACGATTCAGCATACAACCAGGCAACGCTCAATATCGGACCGAACGGAACGGTTGACCTTTGGGACGGAACGATGCACGTCGGCGGCGTTACCGGCGACGTTGACGGCGAAAACGCCGGGAGAATCATCTCCAAAAACAACGGTCATCTTGTCATTGGCATGAGAATTACAGACTCTACCAGAACAGACGTTTATAATGGAAACGTTGATTTAGCCGCAGGTCGTTCTATTACCAAAGAAGGTTCGGCTACGCAGAAATTCACAGGAACGTTTACCAACCTCGGAACGACAAACGTCAATGGCGGTACGCTGGAATTCACCGGAGACACAACCCTGGGACCGTTCAATTTCGCCAACAACGGCAAAATCAACGTTACCGACGGTTCTCTAACTTTTGGCGCGGGCGTTATTATAACTCCCAACATCCCGTTTAACGTTAACGACAGCGTTGTTTTAACTATCGATCCAGGAGATGAACAAGTTGTCGCTCAGCGGTATACCTCAAATGACGGTCCGCTCAATATTGCTAAAAAGATTATTGCCAAGAGCGGGTATTTTAGAACCGTCAATATTTCAGACGCAACCGCTCTTGAACTTGACGGCGGCATCTTGCAGAACAACGGCGACACCACCGGCACGACAACGTCTACTATCAATGCTGATATTCTTCTGACTTCCGATTCCCGCTTCATGGCTGGCTGGAGCGGACGCATGGACGTCAACGGCGTCATTTCCGGTCCCGGCATGCTGATTGTTCGCGACGACAGCGGCACGATTTATCTCAATAAATCCAATACCTATACCGGCGGAACGCAAATCGGAGACAACTACAACTCTGGGCAATGCGGACGCATTGTTGCTGGCGCAGAAAACGTTCTGGGAACCGGACGTCTGTATTTCATCAAAGACAATTCCACCTTCGACATGGCGGGATACGCTCAAACGATTGGCGGATTAGGCAAAGACATGAGTTCTAACGAAGTTCAGTACAAAGGCTCTGTCAACAACTCCGGCGCTGAAACGACGCTGACGATCAACGTTCCAGCAGGCGAAACGTACAACTACACCGGCTCCGTTGCGAACAATATCAGCATCGTCAAAACGGGAGAGGGAACGCAGCAGTTCAACCTCGCTCAGGACGCAACGTTTGCTAAAGAGATTCTCGTCAACAATGGACGTCTGGACATGAAAGAATACTATACGGGATTGCTTACCGTCAAATCCGGCGGCGTGTTCTCGCCGGGCAACTCGATTGGATCGCTTACCGTCAACGGCGACTTTAATCTTGACGGCGGAACGCTGCTGATGGAAATCGACTCAACCGGCAGCGACGAGCTGATTATCAATGGCGGCTATTTGAATTTGAATAGCGGGAACATTGTTCTGCAATTCCTTGACGGCATGTCTCCCAACGAAGAATTCGCCGTCGTTATTGACGCTCCCAACAGCAGAGACCTCGACGTTTTGAGCCTTATCGACTCCTACTATTTCACCAATTTGCACTACGGCTTCAACGACGATGCCGGTTTGTGGATGCTGTCCGGTAAAGTCGACGCCAACGCCATTCCGGAACCATCCACTTGGGCGCTGTTGGTTCTTGGCGCTCTGGGACTGCTGTACTGGCGAAAAAGAAAATAAAATGTGACATTTCGGGGAGTGCGGCGCCCTTAGGCGCCCCCTTGTCCAAAGCCCCGCGAACGATTCTCTTTCGCAGCCGAAAACCTTCTCGGATCGCGGATGAAATCCGCCGAAGAAATCTCACGCTCTAGTTCGCAAAGTTCGCGAAGTTTTATAAACGCACGCTTGCGTCAATTCCCAATTACGGGTGCACGCAAATTTTTCT
>JAZUMX010000607.1:0-2815 GCA_045603865.1 Thermoguttaceae bacterium | reverse complement strand
GTTTCTGACCGTTGCCGGCGTTCACGTTGCGGTTTTGCTTTCAGAACAAATCAACGCCGACGGCAAACAGTACGTAAAGGCGAACTTCCGCAGTAAAAGCGACTACAACGTCGCTCAGCTGGCGCGAAACTTTGGCGGAGGCGGACACGTCAAAGCCGCCGGCGCGTCCATTTACGGGATGCCGCTTGAGGAAGCCGTTGAAGAGATTTTGAATAAACTCGGCGAATCGTTTTGAATTGTCAGACAGCTTCTAGCCACTAGCGGTCAAGTGCAAGCGGAAAGTCCCCACTTAAGTGCAAGCGAAAAGTCCCCGCCCGATGACAAATTTTATAATTTAATTATACTGAATTTTTTAATTTTGTTTGTTTTCAACAAAAAGGATATTTTGATGAAAAAAAACGGAAAATTCAGACGAACACAATCGAGCAGAAATGGTTCGGTTATATCGACTGGGAAAGTCGATTCGATCCATTGCTACTCAATTTCAGGTTGACAAAAAAACGGTTAAAAAATGGATTGATTATGCTGGGAATAAACGGTTGGACAGGGTTGACTTTTCGGACAAACGAAAAAGCCAGCCGAAAGTTCCTCATAACAAATTAGCTCCTGAAGTCGAAAGCTGCATTATTCAAACAAGGCAGTGGTTGCGACAATCGAGCGACTTGGGCGAATATGGCGCCAAAGCTATTCGTCAGCAAATGAAATCCGATGGTTGTAGTTGTTTGCCCTCAGAGAGAGCAATTAACTATGTCCTGGAGCGATACGGATTACAAAATCAGTATCGACGTCAACGTTTCCTTCCGCCGCCGGCTGGCTGGTACTTGCCGGAGGTTTGTTCAAAGGAACAGGAAATGGATTGCTTTGATCACATTGAGGATTTGCGAATACAGGGAACTCTTGAAGATTTTTCTGTATTCAATGCAACTTCTCTCCATGGCAGCCTTGCCTGTTCCTGGATTGACAAACAGGTAACGTCAAATTGTGTTGCGGAGCATATACTTGAGCGTTTTAAGCGTTTCGGTCGCCCTGCTTACGCACAATTTGACAACGCATTGGTTTTCCGAGGTCCGCATAAACCTGACTGTTTGGGACTGGTTACGCGCGTTTGCTTGGAATTGAATATAAACGTAGTTTTTACAATTCCTTGCGATACTGGACCTCAGGCAAAAATCGAAAGGTACAACAAGCAATGGAAGGACAGCGTTTGGAATCGATTTTGTTTTGAAAATTTGCAACAGTTGCAAATTCAATCGGAACGTTTTGTCGAAGCCTATCGCCAAAAGCACCAAACCGAAAATGCTCATGCGCCAACTCGACAGCCTGTTCCATTGGATTGGGAACCCTCCTTTCCAACACAGGTAACTGGTAAGGTAATTTATCTTCGCCGTACTGATGATTACGGTCAAGTAAATATCCTTGGTCAGGTCAGAACCGTAAATCCGACCCTTACTCAACAGCTTGTTCGCTGTGAGGTAGATTTGACTCAAGGTCAAATCGTTTATTATCGTCTTCATCGTCGACGCGTGTTCGACAATGAAGTTATATCAATTGTTCCTTACGAATTTCCTTGTCGGAAATTCAAACCGTGTAAACGTTAAAATTTACACAAAAACCTTTACGTATAGTATACAAGTAGTCACCCTAAAAGTGCAAGCATAAAGTCGCCACCCAATGACACAATAATTTTCCCCAAGTGGGGACTTTTCGCTTGCACTTGACCACTAGCTTCTAGCTACTAGCTTTTCCCTTTGGGTTCTTGCGTTAAAAGCTATTACCAAGATATCCCAAGCTAATAGCTAGCGGCTAATAGCTAAAAGCTCCCTACTCCCTATTCCCCATTCCCTACTCCCTATGTTTTGGCAAGATAAGGTTATCGTTATCACAGGCGGTTCCAGCGGGCTGGGCAAAGAACTGGCTCAGGCGTTTGGAAAGGCAGGCGGAAAAGTCGTCATCGCTGCGTTGGAACCGGAAATTGTAGACGTCGCTGTTACAGAGCTTCAGCAGGAAGGAATCGACTGCGTCGGCTTGGCGTGCAACGTTACGTCAGACGAGGACGTCGAAAAGCTTAAGAGTTTCGTTCTGGATGCGTACGGCAAAGTTGACGTTCTGGTCAACGTTGCTGGCAGAACGGATCGCGGCAAGATGCTGGACTGGACGGCGGACAAGTTCGAGAAGGTCATGAAACTCAACTTCTTCGCCCTGGTTCGCGTAACGCACGCTTTCTTGCCGGAACTGCTCAAAACGCAGGGACGAATTATCAACATCGGGTCGCTGGCGTCGAAATCGGCGTCACGCTGGACGGGAGCGTATCCGACTTCCAAGCACGCCGTCGCCGCGTACTCGCAGCAGTTAAGATTGGAACTCGGCTCGCAGGGCTTGAAAGTCCTGCTCGTCTGCCCCGGTCCGATTGCACGAGAGACGGAACGGCTCTATCCGTTAGAGGGTTTGGAAGACTTGCCGGAATCGGCGCGTCGTCCCGGCGCTGGGGTAAAAGTCATTAAGCTCGACCCGAAAAAGCTGGTCGCTGCCATTCTCAAGGCGTCCGAAAAGGGGCTTCCGGAACTCGTCATGCCCTGGAAAGCCCGACTTCTCTTTGCCATTCAGCAACTCTTCCCCCGCCTGGGCGACTGGCTGGTACAGAAGAATACGTGACGAGATGAGCGCTTGCGGCGGGGAATGCGGCGGCTTGACGCCACCTTGTCCAATGACCCGCTGAAAATCAACGCTGCAACTCACAACCGTTCCCAATCGCGAGCGACAGCTCGCCTAATTCTACCCTTAATCGCATCAGTATCTTTTTCTCTCGCCCTCCGTT
>JAZUMX010000606.1:0-4885 GCA_045603865.1 Thermoguttaceae bacterium | reverse complement strand
AAAACTATCAACAATAATAACGACGATAAAAGCAAAGAGCCGTGCGCTTTTTGCAAAAAGATTATGCCGTTCTGGAACTGGCTGGAGTCCCGATTCGGTCTTCTGACCTGTATGGACAACTACTGCAAGCAGACATACTCTAAAGGCTGGTCGTGTCTGCGCGTGTTGTCGTCGACTATCGCGTTTGCGGTTTTCGTTCAGGTTATAACCGGTTTTGTGATGTGGCTGAGCTATTCCGCCAACGCCGGTTCCGCCTGGGAAAGCGTTTACAACATTCAAAACAACGTAACGTTCGGCTGGCTGCTGCGTGGAATTCACCACTTCAGCGCTCAGGTTCTCGTGGCGACGTGTTTGATTTATATCATCAAGATGATTCTCGTCGGGGCGTACAAAGTTCCGCGAGAAGTCATTTTCTGGCTGGCAATATTTATGTTCTTTTTCGCCTTGGGCGCCTGCCTGACCGGCGACCTGCTGCGCTGGGATCAGAACTCGCTGGCGGCAACTCAGGTCAGAACGAAGTACCTGCTTCTTCTCCCGTTTATTGGAGAACCGCTTTACAAGCTGGCGTTGGGCGGCGAGGCGTGTTCGACCTTGACGCTGACCCGATTTTTGGCTCTGCACATTGGCGTTTTCGGAGCTGGATTTATCGTCCTGCTGTTCCTTCACGGCTGGGTTTGGTATCGCGCCGCTGACCAGGACAAGTTGGGCGACGTTCCCGCCTGTCCATGTCATGGCTGCAAACCAGACGCTCCGAAAGTCCGATTCTGGCCGGGACAGTGCCTTCGCAACGCGTTTGGCTGGACGATTTTCATGGCGATTGTTTTGGGATTGGTTTTCCATTTCGGACAGGTCAAGCCGGGCGTTCCCGCTGAACCGGGCATGCAGTACGGCGCGGAACTCGGCGCTCCCGCTTCCACCAACCCGATGGACGCCTTCGAAGCCACGCGACCGGAATGGTCGTTTAGAGCGTTGTATGAATACACGCTTCTCCTGCAGGGCGTTCCGGAAATCATTTTGATTTACGGCATCACCGGTACGCTGGCGTTCCTGTTCTTTATTATGCCGTTTACCGGACGCGTTAAGATTCTGCACGCTTTCAACGTCTGCCTGACGCTCGGACTTTTGGCGGTCGCCGTTTGGCTGACGTACAGTTCTTACGCCCGCGACGCTAAAGACGAATCGTATTTAGCCGCCTGGGAACAGGACGAAACGGAAGCCCTTCGCGTTTCGGCTTTGATCAAAGAAAAGGGCGGAATTCATCCCAACGGCGCGTTGTTCATGGTGAAATACGACTGGGTTCTGCAAGGTCCCAAACTCTACTCCGCCCAGTGCGCTTCCTGTCACAATTTGACGGACGCCGAAGGCAAAGGCGTTGTCTGCCAGACGCCGTCCGCGCCGAACCTGTACAAGTACGGAACCCGCGACTGGATTGCCGGCTGGCTGGACGCGAAAACGATTAAGTCAGACGCCTATTTCGGCAAGACGAAGTTCGCCAACGGAACGATGGTTAAAGAGATCGTCAAAATGGAAAACGACATCAACGATCTGCTTAAAAGCGACGACGAAGTCGATAAAGAAGACGGTCAGGACATGGTCAAGGCGAAGAACCTGATTATCGACGTCCTGACGGCGGAAGCGAACCTGACGGCGCCGCGCAAGGTCGTCAACGGCGTTCCGGAAGGAGTTCCAGAAGGCTTCAAAGACGCGTTCGATACGCTTTCCTGCGCCAACTGCCATCAGTTCTACGGCATGTTCAAGCCGAAGTCCCCGGCGGTTGATCTGACCGGTTACGCGTCGTTTGCCTGGACGAAAGACCTGACCGCCAACGTCGGCGACGCCAAATTCTACGGCGCGGAAAACGACCGCATGCCCTGCTACGGACCGGAAGGCGTCCTGACCGCGAAGGAAATCGAAATGGTTTCCAAGTGGCTCAAGGCGGAGTCGGAAAAGAAATAACGAACTCTGTGTGAGTTAGGAATTAGGAGTGAGGAGTTTTTTTCTTCACTCCTCTTTTTACCTGTTCTATTTTGTCATATCTTTTAGATAAAATTCCTTGTTTTTCTAATTATTATTAAAAATTTATCGTCGGACTCTTTCAAATCCGCATTTTTAGTGTATAATAAACAATAAGGCAAAGTATATGATTATGCATCGGATTGTTCTGATGCAGAATTGACATATAATCACGTTCGCGATTTTATCCGTCAGGAGTAAAAATATGAGATTCCATAATTTGTTTACCCACAGCAGTTTTTCTCTGGTTGCGGTTTTGGCGCTGATTGCGTCGCTGTACAATTTTGCCGCGGCGGAAACCGTTCCTGTCAACGGCATGAACGACTCTACAAATTACACGGACGTTGACATCGTCGATACGCTGGGGAAGGCCGCATACACCCATAAAGGGACGATTACCGGCTCGTCGTCTTTGACGATTAACGCGCCCGCAACGAACAGCAATTATCGTCAATGGCTCGGCGGCGCTGACGGCTCGTACACCTTTACCGGACCGATTACCGTTAACGGTGGTCAGCTGCTTATCAGTACGGGAACGCTGAAAACAAATAGCATCAATCTCAACGGCGGGGATATGTACGTTATGTATGCGGACTGCCTGCCTCACGATGCTGTTATCAACGTTGGCGCCGGTTCCATGTTAGACCTCGAAAGCAAGGCAAACGCGATTAAAGGCGCAACGATCAACGTCACTCCCGGCGGCAGTTTCCGACTTGCCTCTCAGAACCTCAACGACGCAACAGAGCCGGTAACGCTCAATATTGCCGGCGTCGGCAGACGGTCGTCAACGTATTCCGGAACGTACGATTCTCCCGGCGCAATCGACGTTTACGGCGATAAAGCCGATGTAAACCTTACCGCTAACATCCATTTGACGGATGATGCAACCATAAGTCTTATTCACATGGATACCGGCAAGCAGTTGCTTATTCGCGGAACGCTTACCGGTTCTTCCACTGCAACGTTTTCCTCTGACAACGCTGGCAGATGGATTCGTTTGGTTGCCGGCGAGGCTAATAACGGATTGGATATGTCGGGATTCTCCGGCAATATCGTTGCTGATAAAGTCAAGCTGCGTTTATTTACCGATTCTCTCGGAACCGGTTCCAATATCACGGTTCAAAACTCTGCGACGGCTTATTTTAACAATACCGCCGCGCTTAACAATTACACAGGCAGTTTTACAGCCAACGGCGCTACAATCGCTCTGGAAGCTGACGGCAAATTAAACAACCTGTCTGGAGACGCCAACGGAACGGTCAGCTACGGCGCCAAAGCGTTGACGCTCAACAATACCACAGACACCGTCTTTTCCGGTACGCTTACTGGAACGGGCGCTGTTACCAAAAACGGAACAGGCGCGTTGACGCTGACGCATAATCTTTCCGGCGTCAAGGTTACGTCCAAAGCGGGAACGCTTGTTTTAGGAACCGCCAATAACGAAATTAATATCGGCTCAGCTTCCGTAATTAAGGCAGACGGCGGCGCCGTTCGCGCTGACGGCAATATTGTTGTGAATTCTGGATACTTGTCCGCCGGCGGAACCTGGACTGGAGACGGGAGCATAACCGTCAACTCTGGAGGCGTTCTGCGCGTAAGCGGAACCTTTACGTATCCTAAAGGAATTACTCTCAATGGCGGTATTCTGTTCAACGACGGCGACAACAACTCTTCTGCCAAAGCTATTGTTGCCGCTCCGATTACAGTTACCGCTCCCAGCAGCATTCAGTGCGGCTGGAGCAGCAACAAGAGCGGTGAAGTTGATCTGACGGGAGGTCTGCATGGCTCTGCCAGTTTGACTGTCAATTCTGACAGCAACATGGGCTGGGTATATTTCATGGGCGAAGGCGACTTTACGGGTACATTAATCCTCAAAGGGAAAATCGTTACTGGCGCGACCGGTAAAGGAAGCGCTGGCAATCCTGCAAGTACAACTCCGTATCTCGGTTCGGGAGAAATTCAACTCGCCGGCGGTCTGCTGCTTAATAACAACAGTTACTGGGACGTCCCCAATACTATCAACGTTGTTTCCAACTCTGAAATTAGAGCTGGTTATGATAAAGAATTTATGTTCTCAGGCAATATTACCGGGGCTGGAAAGCTAACCGTTCAAAACGACAATTCCTGGATTATTTTGAAAACCTCTTCGCCAGACAATTCGTTTACCGGCGATTTTCAGGTCAACTACAGCAACAGCGGTTCACAAGGCAGAGTACGGTTTGCATCCGATCAGCCCTTGGGCAAAGGCGTTGGTCAGGGAAACATTTACGGCACGCTGGATATGAACGGCTTCAGCCAGGTCTTTAAGGGTTTGCATGCCGATGCTGACAAAGGACCGATTTACAACGATACTGAAAATCTGTCCACGCTGACGATTGACACCACGTCCAAGGACTTGACGTTCCCGAGTTCCATTAGAGGAAACATTGCTTTGACAACCACAGGCGACGGAAAACAGTCGCCCAGCAAAGCCCCGGAATATACCGGCGCAACGACGGTGGAATCCGGAACGCTGGCTCTGCTTGCTGGCGGGACGCTGTACAATCTTACCGGCGGAAGCATTAACGACGATGGCAGCGTCGCCGTCGCCGCCGCTGTGGACGCGTCTGGAAAAGAACTCACGATTGACAACGCTGTCATGACAACGTTTGTCGGGTCGATTAAAGCGCAATCAATTCTAAAAACCGGATACGGAACGCTGAAAATTTTCGCAGACGAGGAAAACAAAGTTGTTGCTGACACGTTTACGGGTACCGACAGCGAGCTGGACTTCAAAGGCTATTACGAAGGCGATCTTGAAGTCATCAACGACGCGTTCTTCTCCCCAAGTCGGATCGTAGCCATGTCGTTCTGTGAGCCAAGGAGTTGTAGC
>JAZUMX010000605.1:0-5782 GCA_045603865.1 Thermoguttaceae bacterium | reverse complement strand
AAGGCGACCTGTTTCCTCGGGGCGGGCTGTTACGATCACTTTATTCCCGCCGTTGTCGATTTCGTCGCCAGCAGAAGCGAGTTCCTCACGTCTTATACGCCGTATCAGGCGGAAGTCGCTCAGGGCAACCTGCAAGTCATTTTTGAATACCAGACGATGGTCTGCGACCTGACCGGCATGGACGTTTCCAACGCGGGCATGTACGACGGCGGAACGGCTTTTACAGAAGCGGCTCTGCTTACCGCGGCGGGAAACCCCAAGGCGAAAACGCACGTCGTGGCTGGTACGATTCACCCGGAATACATGGAAATTCTTAAGACGTACACGTCTGGATTGGATTTGACGCTGGACGTTGTCGGTTGCAAAGACGGCGCTATTGACATGGACGAACTGAAAAGCAAAGTCGTCTCCGGCGTCGCCGCCGTTCTGGTTGCCAGCCCCAACTTCTTCGGGATTCTGGAAGACGTCCCCGCCATTGCTGAACTGGCTCACGCCGTCGGCGCGGCTCTGGTTGTTGCGACTGAACCGACGTCTTTGGGACTGCTTAAACGTCCCGGCGATATGGGCGCGGACGTTGTAACATGCGACGGTCAGCCGCTGGGCAACCCGATGTCCTACGGCGGCCCCCATCTGGGAATTCTTGCGGTTAGAGAAAAGTACTTGCGCCGCATGCCGGGTCGACTGGTTGGTCAAACGACAGACCGCAACGGAAACCGCTGCTGGGTCTTAACGCTTCAGACTCGAGAACAGCATATTCGCCGGGAAAAGGCGACGTCCAATATCTGCTCTAACCAGGCTCTCATGACGCTCCGCACGACGGTTTATCTGTCCTTGCTGGGACCGGAAGGACTGAAGGAACTCAGTACGCAAATCGCCTCCAAGGCAGACTACGCAGCAAAGAAACTCGCCGCTGTCGACGGTTTGGAACTGCGCTTCCCGACCCAGCCGTTCTTCCAGGAATTCGTCGTTCGCGTCAAAGACGGCGACGTTGAGAAACGTCTTTCCGCCGCGCTGGACAAGGGCATCTTCGCTGGCGTCGATTTAGGACGATGGTTCCCGGAACTGTCTGACTGCTTCATGGTCGCTGTTACAGAAAAACGCACCAAAGAGGAAATTGACGCTCTGGCTGACGCGCTGAAATAGCAAGTCGCGTCGTAAATTCTCGGGTAAAGCGGGCTATGCCCGCTTTAGGAGTTCGATGGCAGCGCTTTTGGAGTCCGAAGGCGGACTCCAATCCAGAAAGGTTATCTGCCAGCGTCAGCTTGTTATTTATTCTCCGGCTTATAGGGTTCTGGTATGGTTGCCCCGTATTTGTTTTTGGCTAGCGAGTACATCTCTTTTTCAACCTTGTCAAGATCTTTTGTATAACCATCTTGTAAACCTATAACATAAAGATCAAGAAACCCTACTTCTTCATTAAACAATTTGTACATTCCATCAGCAAGAACAAGATTTTTACGGGCGTATTCAGTATAGAGAGCTCGGAAATCTTCAGGACATTTACTTACATCAAGTTGATTCAACAATTGTGCAAATACGACATATTTTTGGGAAGCATCCTGTACGGCGGCAGAGGTTTGCATAATGCCCATTATATCGCTTAATGGATTTACACCGACTTGATTTATGTCAGGAAGTTTCAGACTTTTCATCATGTTGGTCTTGTAAAAATCAATCATATCAACTACCCATTGGACATAATCAGCATCCGTCGTTCCTTTGAGCGTTGGCATGGAATTAGCGTTCGCTCCTTTGGGCGCTGGCGTGGAATTAGCGTTCGTTCCTTTAGGCGTTGGCGTGGAATTAGCGTTCGTTTCTCTGGGTAATGGAGCTGAATTTACACCCTCAGCTTGCGTTTCGGGCTTCCTCATGTAAGAACGCCTTGGAGTTTCCATGAGTCCAACTTTTCCGACTGCCTGACTACGCTTTTCGAATGCTTTCGTAAGTGAACTGATATCTGAATCATCATGCGTAGAATCCTTTTTTGGATCAAAGCCAACTTCACTTGCGTCCATAGGCTGCGACGCTAAATCGTCATAGTCAACTTCACTTACTTCCATTGGCTGCGAATCCACGGAATCGTTAAAGCCAACTTCTCTTACTTCCAGTGGCTGGACAGAATAATCAGATTTTGTTTTTGAATTGCAACCAACGATTCCAGTCAGTACCAATAATACTGTTAGAATAAATGAAATTGAAGTTTTCATAAAACCTCCATTGGTTTGGTAAAAAAGTTAATGCCAAAAGTTGAATTTCGCAAATTGAGGCGCTAAATAGACGACGCAAGAAACAACAAAGGTGTGCGTCTGGCGCATTGAGCAACAGAGGTTTACAACAACCCAACCAAACAGATACTCAAAGCCCTCCTCTCAGGACTGGCGCTCGCGTGTTTGATTATTTGTTAAATTACGTTCCCTCTCATTTAAAAAAGGGGAAGGCAGGGTCTCGATAAAACGATAAAGAAGCCGCTATTTCTGTTGCGTCAGCGAAAATCTTGACATGAATAACCAAGTCAACTATCTTTATGCTATAATAGAAGCAAATAATGTCAAGTGTTATAAATGCCTTTTTTAGGAATAATTAAAGAAATATTACTTTTTTTAATAATAAAAGTGAAATATGGGTTGAAAAATCTGATTTCTGAATCCAAAACGTCCTTCTGACGAACTAGCGGACTTTATACCCTGTTTGCTTTTACCTTTCCCAAAATTCGGCATCTTATTCGTGTTATTTCTCTTGACGAAAATAGCCTGTTCTGATTTAATGATATAAGGCGATGTTTTAATCATTGCCATGTAATTTCTGGAAACAGACTAAATAAGGAAAACGACGATGTCAACTCGCCAATTCGCGATTACCGCATTCCATTTGATTATATTCGTTTTAACGTCTCCGGTTGTCTTTGCTGACGAACCCGTTGCAGAGATGGGCGAACTACCGCCGGTTCCGACGTTTAAGCTTCCTCCTGAGTCAAAAGACGAGGCGAAAGATCAGAACGTAAAAACCGCCGACAAACCCGCTGACGACGCTCCCGTTGAAGATTGGGACAAACTGCCGCCAGTTCCAACGTATACGTCGCCTTCTACGCCCAAAGACGAGGGGAATTCTCAGAACAAAAATTCAAATGACAAACAGTCTGACGAGAATATCGTTGAGTTGATGAAAGAAGCAGAATCCGGCAGCATAGAAGCGGCAATGAAATTAGCTCAGAACGCGGAAAAAAACAATATTCCTGCCGCAGTTGAAAAGTGGCTCAAAGTCGCGGCGGAGGCGGGGTCGGCAGAAGCATGGTATAAGCTGGGGCTTAAAGCAATCGAGAAAGACGACGACAAGACCGCGTTTGAATGTTTGAAAAAGTCGGCTGACGCTGGATATGAAGACGCTAAAATCTACCTCGCGTTTGGATACATGGAAGGGTTGGGAACAAAAAAAGACGTCGAGAAGGGCAAGACGTTATTGCAGTCTGTCGCCGATTCCGGAAACGTTACAGCAATCCGAAAACTCGCCAACGCCTATCGTCTGGGAATTGGTTTTGAAAAGAACGAACAGAAATCGCTGGATCTGTTAAATCAATTATACCAAAATGCAAAGGACGACGCTGCGAGAATTATGATAGCGTCAAATTTGTGGGGAGCGAACGACAAAGATGGATTAAAACGTGCAGACGAATTGTTGGATAAACTCGATTTATCGTCGATAGAAAACAGCGAAAATGCGTTATCGTTATTGTCAGTGTCTCTTTTAGAGCATTATTCCAAAAATACGGATAACGATAAAGCTATTGCTCAAAAACGATTTTCCCGTCTGATGGACATCCTCCTTGACGCTGGAAATGAGGGGATTGATCCAGGAACTCTATATGCTGTCATAAAAGTCTGCGACGACAATACAATTGTTCCCAATTCGGAAAAGACGAGGCTGTTTCAAGCGATGGAACATTTGGCGAATCTCGACAACCCTGTCGCCATGCTGTCTCTGGCTTATTTGTATATCAAAGGAATAGGAACGGAGAATAACCGTTACATGTTTGAATACTGGCTGGATAAAGCCGCCAGCAAAGGATACGCGCCCGCTCAATTTTACGCGTTTCTTTTTTTAAGCGGAGATGACGATGTGGTAAACATGAGGAAAGTAGAATACTTAAAACTCGCCTGTGAAGCCCAATTCCCCAATGCGGTATACCTGTATTTAATTGCCTGTCTGTGCTGCAACGACGATTTGCCAGAGATTATTGAGAAGAAAAAAGTTGCTATCGTAGAGTCTGAAGGATTAATCGAACAGTATTTAAAGGTCAAGAAAGAGAACCATGCAGAAAAAGACGCCATCGAAGCGGCTTTGCCCATTTCTGACGAGTATCTCAAATGGGGACGCGGACGTCTGGTTATAGATTATAACATAATCCACCGTAAAGAAATCAAACGCCAAAGCGGAGTCGATGAACTCAATCCGGATAATATGATAAGCGATCTGTGTCAGTACGATTACTATATCAATATGGGCGATTTAATTTTCGAAACAGCGTTATGTTATAAAAGAGAGATTGCAGGCTGTTCGTATGACAAGACGAAAGTGCACGAGCTTTTTCTGCTGGCGAACGAATTGGGAAGCGAACGCGCCAGGAAATCCATTATAGACGACTACTGGATGGCAAACGAAGATGAAAAAGCGTTTAAAGAGCTCAAAAAAGCTATGGACGACAATATTCCCTGGGCTTTTTTAGCGCAATTCAAAAATACGTGTTACAACCCTGACGGCACGGAGAACTTCGAGCAGGCGTTTCCGTATCTTCAAAAAGCTGTTGAATTGAACGCTTGCTTCGCCAATAAATATCTTGGGATGTGTTATGTTTTAGGCAAAGGCGTTCAACAGGATATTGAAAAGGGGGTAAAATTATTAGAAGATAATAAAGAGTATTTATTGTTAATGCTCTTGTATGGAAAAGGGCTGGGCGTTGAACGCGACACAGAGAAGTCAAAACGCTATTTTGCCATGGAATTGGCAAAATACGATACGCCAAACGCCAGAAATATAGTTCACCGCAGCGTGGATTGCGAAGCGGATTTATGTATTAAATGTTTCAATTACGAAGAAGCTTTAATTTGCGCCGAGTATTATTTATATTTCAATAAATACTATCTTAAGCGGATGGAAAGAGAAGGCGTTTCTCATGCCGCGACATTTTGGGGATTATATCAAACAAATGATAAGTCCATAAGAACAATTTTGCGTCAAGCGGCGCAGCAGGGCGACGCTTTTGACAAGGCGATGGCAGGCTATGTACTGCTGACCAGATGCAGCGATCGGCAGTTGAATCAGGAAGGGCGGGAAGCGCTTCTCAATGCGGCGCAATCAGGCATGACAATGGCAATGGTTGTTTTGGGAGCTCAATCAATCAAAGAAGGGAAGAAAGAGGACGACCCTGTCAAGAAATTGAAATTGTTAGAAGAAGGACGACAATGGCTTAAACAGGCTGCTAACAAGGGGAACATGCTCTTGTTTTTGAGCGCTACAGAGATGTTTGTCGATTCTGGAATACCAGTTGATCTTGAAGAATATCATCGTTACCTGGATCTGGCTGTCGAACTTAACTACACCCATGCGATGTTTCTTAAAGCGTTATTTTTAATACGCAATTCCAAGCCGGAGGATTCCGACGATCTTCATCAAAAAATTGTTAAACTTTTACAAAACGCATCCGATTTAGGCAGTCCCGCGGCAAAAGAATATCTCCAGCAATTCGATAATTATTCTAAAAACAGTCAGACGGCAGAAAAGTCGGATC
>JAZUMX010000604.1:0-2367 GCA_045603865.1 Thermoguttaceae bacterium | reverse complement strand
GTTCTCCGCCCGGGCGCCGTTTCTGACCGACAAGCGCGAGAACTGCTTCCCGCCCATTGCGCCGTCGGCGTTTTCGTTGAGGACAAGTCGGACGTTGAGCAAGCATTTCTCGACGGCGCAGACTGGATTCTGACTTCAAAGCGATTCCCTAAATGCTCAATGACTCAGGCGGTTATAAAGTCATAAGGTCATTGCAGTTACTTAAACCGAATCCGGTTGAGTTCTTCCTCTTTTCGTTTTCGAACAACCAAATATCGTTCGTATTCCGGCGGACGCAATTCCAGCCGGATGAACGTTATCTGTCCATCCCATCTTAACAAGAAGTCCCATTTGTCCGGCAAGCGTACGTGGGATTTCGACAATAGCCTTCGCAGCTGACAGGCAAGACATCCATTTCCGCGTAACAAAGCGCCGCAGTTTGGACACCGCTTTCCGGAAGAAAACGCATGTCCGTGAATGACCCTGTAAACTGTAGACGGAGCCAATTTATATCGTCGTGCAATCTCTCTAATGCAAATGCCGTTGCAATGCAGCGTTCGAATGCTTTTAGTCAAATAATTCATTGTATTCCCAAAATACGCAAACGGAACAAATTGGATAAAACATACAATTATCATAATCAGAAAAAACCAAATAGATTGCCAAATGGTCAACCCAATATTAAATATTTGGAAAGT
This sequence comes from Thermoguttaceae bacterium, assembly GCA_045603865.1. Taxonomy (GTDB): domain Bacteria; phylum Planctomycetota; class Planctomycetia; order Pirellulales; family Thermoguttaceae; genus RUG11551. Next base: position 1,690 of record JAZUMX010000604.1, on the reverse strand, counting down.
TTTTTGGTTTTTTTATATTTTTCGGGCAGGAATTAGAGCTTTTCTTTGAAAACTGCCTTTTCATGACGAAAAAAAGATGTAATCTATGCTATATAATAATTAAATATGATGCCAATTGATTTCATACGCTATGGCGTCAAGCCAATACGCGTTGTTATCTCTGAAATTATTATTGACAGACGAGCGTCGTACAGATTTTTGTTGGACCCCTAATCAGAACAGGTAATTTAAAATGGGAAAGTTTCGTACAAGCAAGGACGTTCACAAATTGGTTTTAACTCCTTTGACAGAACTTACAGCGCAGCTCTCGAAGCTGTGCGATTCGTGGGACGAGGCTCTCGATCAGAATGAAATCTCCCGACCGGATATTCTTATTAACGAGACGATGGCGCTTACAGCCCTGGCGACGCTTAACAAATACGTTCGCCATTTAGCCGGGAAGCTGGAAGACGCCCGCGCCGGCGTTTATCGATACCGCGATTACGAGCGAGTCGAAAAGAAGAAAAAAAAGACCTGATTCTTTTCAATACGCCTTTTTATCCTGTTGATTTTTTTCTCAAAATCGGTAAAATATTTGACATAAACGTTGTTGAAGGATTTTTTCAGACTCCTGAAAACGAAGATGCCAATTATGAAAAATCAATGTAAAAAGGGAATTATATTGGCAGGCGGAGCGGGAACGCGGCTGCACCCAATTACCCTTGCCGTCAGCAAACAGCTGCTGCCAATTTACGATAAACCGATGATTTATTATCCGTTGTCTGTTTTGATGATGGCGGGCATTCGGGATATTCTTGTTATTTCAACTCCAGTCGATACGCCTGCCTTTGAACGACTCCTGGGCGACGGTTCTCAATGGGGAATCAAAATTCAGTACGCCGTTCAGCCGTCTCCTGACGGTTTGGCGCAGGCGTTTATAATTGGCGAAAAGTTTATCGGGAAAGATCACGTCGCTCTGATTTTGGGAGACAACATCTTTTACGGTCAGGGATTCAGAAAGATGCTTCGACATGCGGCGTCGCAGCCGTCAGGGGCGTCGGTGTTTGCCTACTGGGTTAAAGACCCGCACCGGTACGGGGTTATCAATTTTGACAACAACGGCGTCGCGCTGGACATTCAGGAAAAGCCGAAGAATCCGAAGTCGAACTTTGCTGTAACAGGCTTGTATTTCTACGACAACGACGTCGTGAAAATTGCCAAAAATCTCAAGCCGTCGCCTCGCGGAGAGCTGGAAATTACAGACGTCAATCGGGAGTATCTCTCCCGAAATCAGCTTCACGTTGAAACGCTCAGCCGCGGGTTCGCCTGGCTGGACACCGGAACGCACGAATCGCTCTTGCAGGCGTCGAACTACGTCGAGACGGTCGAAAGCCGTCAGGGACTGAAAATCGCCTGTCTGGAAGAAATCGCGTACTGTCAAAACTTCATCGACAAAGACCATCTGGCAAAGCTGGCTGAACGTCAAAACAATCAATACGGCGACTATCTTCGGAATCTGCTCAAGATTGACTGTAAGTGGGAAATTTAGAATACGAAAGGAATTCAAAAATGATTAATGGAGTAGAAATCGTTCCTCTGAAAAGATATACGGATCATCGCGGCTGGCTGACGGAAACGTATCGCAAAGACGAGCTTCCGGAAGGCGTCTTCCCGGAAATGATGTACGTTTCTTTAACGCTGCCGGGCGTTG
>JAZUMX010000603.1:0-1552 GCA_045603865.1 Thermoguttaceae bacterium | reverse complement strand
AGCTTGGTTATTTTAGTTTCAGGCTTTAAATATTAACGCTAAGAAGCACAGATGCACAAGCTAACAGCTAGCGGCTAGTAACTAGCGGCTTTTCAATAAATATAGTTGCGAGTCAGCTTTTAGCTTCTAGCTACTAGCCATGAGCTTGATTATTTTAGTTTCAGGCTTTAAATGTTAACGCTAAGAAACACAAATGCACAAGCTAACAGCTAGTAGCTAATAGCTAGCAGCTTTTCAATGCCTACTGCCTAATTCCCCATGCACTACCTCCTCCCCATCCTCGGAATCGCCGTTTTTTTGTTTATCGCCTGGCTGATGTCAGAGAATCGCAAACAGATTGTTTGGCGACCGGTTCTTCTTGGAATGGCGATGGTCTTTGTTTTCGGCTGGGCGCTGCTGGGAACGAAGTTTGGGAACACGGTCAAAGAAGCCGGCGGCAACGGCATTACCGCGTTTATTCAATGCGCGGACGAAGGCGCGAAAGCGATATTCAACGAAAAGCTCATCAGCGGCGCGTCTGAACTGTGCTGCGCCGGGCTGACGTTTTTGCCGTCGCTGATTTTTATCGGGTCGCTGTCTGCGGCGTTGTACTACATGGGAGTTCTTCAGTTTGTCATTCGGATTTTCGCAGCTCTTGTTACAAAAGTTACGCGCATTTCCGGGGCGGAAGCGTTGATTTCCGTCGCCAATATGTTCCTGGGCATGGTCGAGTCCCCGTTTGCCGTCAAGCCGTACTTGCCGCGCTTTACCCGCTCGCAGCTGTTCTGCATGATGACCTGCGGCATGGCGTCGATTGCCGGCGGGGTCATGGTCGTCTACGGCGGCATGTTACAAAAGGCGGGGACGTCGCCGGGACATTTGCTTATCGCGTCCGTTTTGACGGTCTTCTCTGCAATCGTTATTTCCAAGATTATCGTTCCGGAAACAGACCCCGAAACCGCAAACAGCTTTGCTGAAACCAGCCAGAAGGAACAGAACGGTTCAGACGCCAACCTGCTTGACGCCATTTGCCGCGGCGGCAGCGAAGGCATGGCGCTGGCGATAAACGTCATGGCAATGCTCATCGCGTTTGGCGCGCTGATGGCGCTGATGAATCTGCTGCTGGGCTTGTTCGGAAACGTCGGCGACGCCCCGCTGACAGTTCAGCGCATTTTCGGCTGGCTTTTCGCGCCCTTCGCCTATCTCATGGGCGTACCGTGGAATGAATGTCACTTTGCCGGTCAGTTGCTGGGGGAAAAAACGATTCTCAACGAATTTATCGCTTATCTTGACATGACCAATCCCGACAACCTCTCGCAGCTTTCAGAACGCTCTCGAGTTATCATGTCATACGCCTTGTGCGGATTCGCCAACTTCGGATCGCTGGCAATCATGATCGGCGGCCTCGGCTCCCTCGTTCCCACCCGCCGTGCGGAAATCGCCAAACTGGCAATTCCGTCGCTCGTCAGCGGCACCCTCGCTGCATTCATTACCGCCTGCCTCGCCGCGCTGTTTGTCTAAATCAAACAGAATCAAAAAGACAGACACATCTAAAAGATTAAAAAAATATCTC
>JAZUMX010000602.1:0-2678 GCA_045603865.1 Thermoguttaceae bacterium | reverse complement strand
GATCTGGAAGCGAGCCGCCAACTCCTGGAAGATTGAATCCTGCGACGTCAACGGCGCGAACGTTACATTCAAAGGCGTCCTGCCGGAAGTTCAGGCGACTCTCAACGTAACCTATACGCTTACCGAAAAGGGTCAGCTTCTGGTTTCCATGGACTATAAGAAGACCGGCGATAACAAAGTTTCGGAAATGCCGCGTTTCGGCATGGAACTCGCTCTCGTTCCGGGCTTTGAAAACATGGGCTGGTACGGCCGCGGCCCGGAAGAATCCTACTGTGACAAGAAGAACGGCATGAAAGTCGCCGTTTGGAATAAGACGGTTGCAGAAAACTACTTTGACTATTCCGAGCCGGGCGAAGTCGGCAACCATACCGACGTCTATCGCAGCTGGATGACTAACGGCTCCGGCGATCAGCTCAGCGTTTACGGCCAGTCCGGCTGGGACGGCGAACCGGTGTTTGAGTTCAACGCGCTGCATTACTCGACCGCCGACCTGCAGTCTGCCAAGCACACGTATCAGCTTCCTGGCGGATACAAGGGCAGACCGGAAACGTTCGTCAACATTGACCTGCGTCAGCAGGGCGTTGCTGGCGACGACTCCTGGGGCGCTCGCACTCACGTCGAGTTTACCAACACGGCGTCCGAGTACAGCTTCAGCTTCGTCCTCGCGCTGGAAAATGTTTTCGTGAACAAATAGTTAAAAGTAGATTCATGGAGAGAGGAGTAGCCGCAACGCGCTCCTCTCTCCAAGTTTTAATAACCGATAAACACAATTGTTTAAAATAATTTCAATAGCGCCTTTGTCTATAACTTGTATGTTTTGTATTTTGTGAAGCAATCTTTGAATTAATATTTTTTTGGCAAAGATTATAACAAGGTGGGGATTTATGTCAGAATCTTTTGATCCATACTATAAATGGCTTGGCATTTCACCAGGAGAACAAAAGAATTATTATCGATTACTAGGACTAAATCTTTACGAATCTGACCGTGATGTAATTGAAAACTTAGCGGATCAAAGAATAGCAGCTATTCGTAATTATCAACTTAAATTCCCGAAAGAAGCAACAAACATATTAAATGAATTATCAAAAGCCAGAGTAACGTTATTAGACTTAAAAAAGAAGAAAGAATATGATGAAGAATTACAAAGATCTTTAAATAACGGTTATATTTCGGTTAATGAGCCTCCTGTAATAACTCGTCCTCCAAAACTGGAAGAATTTCAGCAAACACAAAAGCCCATATCTGCTGGTGAAATACCAGTAACAACTCGTCCCCCTAAACCAGAAGAGTTTCAAATTCCTACAGGAGAAATACCCGTAACGACACCTCCTCCTAAACCGGAAGAGTATCAACAGTTACAACATTCAAACGATTCTATAGCAAATAACCTATCTTTATTGAATCATGATGTAAGCATCCCTATTTCTTATGATGTTGACTTTCAACATATTATTGATGATAAAAATGCGAAGTTAAATGATAGCAAGATTATATTTCAAGAATTACCTGACCAGAATAATTTTTCTGAATCTTGCATTGGATATTTGGATACGGTTGCAAGAATAAATAATGCCATAATCGATTTGGAAGCAAAGTTTAAAGATTACATTTCAATTATCCATGAACAACGTGCTATATATGAAAAAAAACAAAAAGATGAGATTCAGAAACTGAAAACGGCGTTTTGGAATGAAATGCGACTATTTTTTATTATTCCCGGTATTATAGCTTTTATTCTTTTACTGTGGAGTCCTATTATTGCTTGTCCAATTCTGTTATCATTGCCGATTTTATATATGGTTATTCAACATTTTTCAATTCAAGAATCGGTTCATAATATTGAAGATCATTATAGACCAAGATTTAATATACTTGATCAAGATGAAGCAAAAATCAGTGAAAAATATAATGCCATTCTAGAATCGCCTGAATTAAGAATTAATTTCACCAGACAACAAATCAATTTTCTTGATAAACTTTCAGTATTGTTTAATAAAACAAATGAATGGGATGAAATTGTATGTATGAAACCAATCAATTATGGCGCTCAAATCAAAAATCAATATTCTAAAGCCTGTAATGTTTATTTCAAAGACATGGTTCCAAATAATCTTCTAAATTGTTCACTGCCAACAATAATTATTGAAGAGCGTATTTTATTCTTCTTTCCTCAAGGCATATTAATTGAAGATAATGGGAATTTTTTTGAGATAACCTATGATAATATTACTATCAGTCAATATAAAAACTGTCGAACGGTAGAAATGGATCCCAAAAATGGAGCTGATGTAGCTGATACTTTTTGGAAACATACTAGGGTTGACGGTATGCGAGACCGCCGTTATAAAGATAATCCGCAATACTATATTGTACGTTATTGGGGAGTACAAATTAAAAGTAACTCACTCTTTCTATCAGATGTCATTTATTTCTCTAGCAAAGAACGCTCAAAGATTTTTATTAAAGAATTAACAGCATTAATACAAAAAGCCCCAATTAGTCCAAGAATTTCATAAACTAAGAGGGAGTTTATTGTTCCGATTGGGCTTGCACGCGGCGCGGCACTTCTAATCGTTTCAGTTCCTTTTCTTTCCGTCCCCTTACAGGGAACAGAAAGAAAAGTTTGTTTGACGAGATTTTTTAATCGTTTTCTTTTTTTCCGTGGGTTTCACCCA
>JAZUMX010000601.1:0-2685 GCA_045603865.1 Thermoguttaceae bacterium | reverse complement strand
ACTCGCAACTCGCAACTCGCAACTTCAAATCTTATTCTTACTGGAGCAACGCTCAACAACCTCCAGAACGTCAATCTGGATATTCCGTTGGGGAAGATGACCGTTGTAACAGGACGAAGCGGGTCGGGAAAGAGTTCGCTGATTATCGGGACGCTGCTGCCGGCTGTCAAGTGGAGTTTGACGAATCGTAAAACGCCCAATCCGGCGGAAGGACTGTATAAGTCGCTGACCGGTTTTGAGTCCCTAGAACGCGTCGTCTGGATTGACCAGTCTCCCATCGGGCGTTCGCCCCGGAGCAATCCCGCAACGTTTTCCGGCGTCTACGACGAAATCCGGCGTCTGTTCGCTCAAACCAAAACCGCCAAACGGCTGGGGTACTCTTCCGCCCGATTTTCGTTCAATACAAAGGGCGGACGCTGCGAGACGTGTCAGGGAACCGGGTTTGAGCGGGTTGAACTCAACTTTCTGCCGGATATGTTTATCCCGTGCCCGGACTGCGGCGGGAAACAGTTTAATCCTCAGACGCTTTCCGTCAAATACAAGGAGAAATCTATCGCAGACGTTTTGGCGATGTCAATTGAAGACGAGGCGGAGTTCTTCGCCGATATTCCCAAAATCGCCCCGGCTCTCAACGTCATGAACGATTTGGGATTAGGCTATTTGCGATTAGGGCAGGGCGCCAACACGCTTTCCGGCGGTGAAGCGCAACGGCTTAAACTGTCGGCGGAACTGAAAAAATGCGCCGGCGACAGTTTCGTTCTTGGCGGGTCGGGCGCGGCGCTGTACGTTCTGGACGAGCCAACGACAGGGCTTCACGGTTTGGACGTGGAACGACTCGTTGACGTCTTGCGCCGCTTGACAGCAGCAGGAAACACGGTTGTCGTTATCGAACACAACGAGCTGGTTCAGAACGCCGCTGACAGAATCGTCGAACTTGGTCCCGGCGGCGGTCGCCAAGGCGGACGAATTATCAATGTTCTTGACAAAGAATAGGGGATTGATTATAATATAGTTGAGTAGCGAGTGGCGAGTAGCGAGTTGCGAGATACGCAAAGCGCTCCACAAAATCCTCTCGCAACTCGACGGGGAGGCGCCGCTCCCAAACCGCGCTCCCGCGCGAGAGACTATAATCGCTTCCGTTGGTCGCTTTTATCCTCTCGCAACTCGCACCGACAGGGTCGGTTCCCAATTGGAAGCGGGTAGCGCCGAAACCGGCTTGTTCGGAGACAATACCTCGTCCTCTCGCCCGCGCGGCTCCGCGCCGCAACTCGCAACTCCATACAACAACAGTTATGCAAACAATTACAACAGCGTCCCGGAATACAGCCCGACGTATGTCAACACCGGCTCGTATACGGTTCAGCCTAACGACAGCTTCTGGACAATTGCCAAGCGCGTATACGGCAGCGGAGAATACGCCAGAGCTCTGGCGCAGTATAACAGTTCTCTCGTCAGCCCGCAGTCGCTGACCGTCTCTGTTCAAATCAAGACGCCGCCAGTAGAAACGTAGGAACGGCAGTTCCCCGGATTGTGCCCCTCTCGCGGTTTGACGTCTTCAACGGCGTCGACAGCGAACGCGGCTCCGGCGGGAACTCGCGTGTATATTGTTGACCAGGAAGAAAGCGTGATGGAAATTGCCCGCCGCGAGTTGGGAAGCATCCTGTACTGTTCTCAGGTTTACGCTCTTAACCAGGAACAGCTTTCCGGCAGCGTTGACCGTGTCAAACCCGGCGTTCGACTGCTGCTGCCCGTTCAAAAATAACAGGAAATTAGACTGAATGTTACAAGTAATTTAACCGTCGTTTTTCCTTCCCTCCCTTTTTTATCGAAAGGATAGTTTGTGAGTAAAACAGTTTTTAATCCATATCGGGACTTGCTCGATATTCCCTCGTTGACAGACGAAAATCCGACAGATTATCAGCTTCTGGGAATCGAAGATTTCGAGAGCGACCCGGAAAAGATTGCCGCCGCTCATGAAAAACGTTCGCAGCGCATAGCGGATTTATATCAGCTTATTACGAGAATGTCTCAGCAGATAGACGAAGCCCGCGATCGCGTTACCGATTCTCAGAGGAAAGAAGAATACGACAATCTTTTAAGAAAAACCGGACGCGCCGGCTTGCCTCATCTTGGAAAATTCGGCTCTTTTGCCGTCCTGTTTTCCTTTGTTTTGAGCATTTTTATTGTAGTCATATCGACGTTCTACATCTATCCGATGGTTGTTCCAACTCCACCGGAGAACTATGGCGATTCCGTTACAACCCTGCCAGACTATAACGAAACCCAAACTCAAAAGGAAATTAACATCCTTAAAGTTCAGCAGGAAGACATTACGACCATGGACGTCAATTTCAACCTTCCGATTGACGTTGACGCCGATTCTTCAGTAGATCTCCTCGACGTTCCTGCAACTGATATTCCGGGCGAAGAAACGACTATTGACGATTTGTCCGTTACAGACGTCCCGTTAAATGACGACGCGCCGGCTGCTGAACAGCCCGCTGAGCCGGAAGTTCCCGTTATTGAAGAGCCAACAACACAACAGCCAGCGGCAGATGAGCCAACAGAACCCGAAGTCCCGGCTCTGGAAGCTCCCGCATTAGATGAACCTGCCGTAGATGAACCCGCGGTCGATCAACCCGCTGCGCCGGAAGAAACAGCGGTAGAAGAACCCTCTTTACCTGA
>JAZUMX010000600.1:0-2277 GCA_045603865.1 Thermoguttaceae bacterium | reverse complement strand
GTCAAATAACCTTTTCCTTCTGTCCTCCGAAGGAGGGTGGCAGGAAAAGGAACTGCAACGATCAGCCACCTCTGACCCGCTGGGATCGCGGACGACATCCGCAAAAGAATATTTACCACAAAGAACACATAGAAACAATTGGGACAAATACGTTTTTTCCGGGGGCTTACGCGCCCCGGCTCGCCTGTATTACCTAACGCTCCGTCTCGTTCTGGTTGCGGTTTAATTGTTCCACGAAACCTTTAAATAAGATATATCCAGAAGCGTTCTCTGGATATTCTTTAAGTCTATTCTGAAAGAGCTGAATCGTTCTTTTTTTGTTAAATGCAATTGGCGCTGAGTCATATTCGCAAACCCCGCTTTGAATTTGTATTGCAAATCGACTTAGTAGTAACGCGGCGTTCTTTTTATCGAGACGGCTGACTATATAGTCCACGGTTTCTTCCGGTGTAAAAATGAACAAACAGGTTCGTATGCATAAATCTGCCATGATCAAATCCGGGTATTCATTCTCAGAGGACGGAATCTCCATCGTCTTAATCACATTGTCAGGCGTTGATATATTATTATCCCAATAATATTCAAGAATCGCTATTAAGTCCGATTTTACTTCCGGTTTTTGACGCTGACTTATTAAGAAATCGCCGATAGCAAAAGGGGAAATGCTTTGCGGTTCCTTTTTAATGATATCTTTAACCTGCTGGATGAATTCCGTATACTGTTTCGATGTAATGCATGAATAACAAAAAAATTCAAGGTAATCCGAAAAGGAAATTTTATTATCTTTCCGAAGGCGTTCCAATACGCGACAGAATAGTTTATTATTCAAAAGCTCCCCGGAATAATCCGAGAACCGCAAACAGTCGGGAAAATTATCCAGAGGAAAATCCGATTCTGTTAATTGCTTATAATTGTCTTCCAGACAGAATGGAAACACCCTGACTATCGCTTTTGGGTCGTCAGGATTGATGGAAATAATTGTCAATCCCAAATCAGATTTATCAAGAAGGGTTTCACGATAGGGCTTCTCGACAGATTTTTGATAATCGAAATCGAGCATACTATATAAAATAGGCAGCGCTTGAGAACTTCTCTTTCCACAATAGCGCAGGGAACGCAGGATTAGCGATATCCCGTCATAAACATAGCAATACTCATTCCAGACAGCTTTGTTTTCCTGTCCGAGTTCATTCGCTCTGGCAGCTGTCCACAGGTCGTAATTCTTTTTAAGATTACTAAACAACTCTTCCAATTTGCGAATTTCCCTAACAATAACGTCATCTGAAACGTCGCTGCCTAAAGCGGAAATGCAATGCAATTCTCCCAGCCAACTGGGTAAGCAAGGACTCTCAATCCAATCGTAGCCAAAGAATTCGGAAAAATATTGATCCGTCAGGACGCTATGTTCAAAAAGAAACTCCAGTTCAAACTGGCTCTTTTTATTCTTCCAAACTGTTGGACTATTTCCAATTTTTCTTGCCAGGCTCAGCAACTCAGGTTTTAATACATCCGGCTCCAGATGACAAAGCTGATTCAATATATAAAAATCTGTAATGTCAAACTGAGCTTTTCTTTTCAATTCATTTGTGATTTGAATTATACATTGACGCTGTTTGAAAAGTTCTGGATAGTTGTATCGAAAAACAGGATGGTAAAAGAGTTTAACTAAAACCGCTTTCTGACAAAACGTCTCCGACTTTGCCCAGAAATTCAAATACTTTTCACGATCTTGGTCAGAATTAAACGATTCCCAAAAATCGTATAATTCACGTGCAGACATTTGCCCTGACGAGCTGGAAAACGTTTCTTTGCACAATTCCATCGGAGAAAGCGGTTCATTTGCAAACGCCGATGAAAACAACGATATAACGGCTGCAAACAGCGCAGTTAAAAATCGAAAGACGAATTGAGGCGTATTCATGGCAAACTCAAATCAAACGGATAAGTGATTAATATCGTTGAAAAAAACGTTCAATTATTAGTATATTCAATTCCGAACAAAAAACAAGAGGTTAGTTGCAACATTTTAGGTTATAACAAAGAAGCGGGCGACACGCCCATAAACAAACAGGACGGAGAGGGCTAATCTTTTCAGTATCTTTTTATATTGCCCTCCATTGGAGGGCAATATAAAAAGTGTATTTGACGATGTTTGTTTTATTTGTTCTTTTTTTCCGTGGGTTGAAACCCACGGCTAGAAACATTGTACCGCTAACGCGGATCTAGCGGGGGCTAAAGCGTCTGGTTTTTTATAACTTCGCGAACTTTTCGGGTAAT
>JAZUMX010000599.1:0-4023 GCA_045603865.1 Thermoguttaceae bacterium | reverse complement strand
CTACGATCCGACTTAGCGCGGCGTTTTGGATTGATCGACGCGCCGGACGAATCTGCGTTATCCGAGCAGAATCATAAGACGCATAAAATCCCTACGCCGTTGGGCGGCGGGCTGGCGATTTATTTTGCCGTTCTCGTTACTGTCCTGACGGCTTTGGCTGCGGCGTATTACGTTGATTCGATTAAAAATCTGTTTCCGCCGACAATAGCTGAGCTTTTATCCGTTCATGCGTCGGGAATCGTCGCTTCCGCGGGAAAACCTCTGTTTTTACTTGCGATGTGCGGCATTCTGGTCGGGCTGGGGCTGTGGGACGACGCGAAAAACCTCAACTGGCGATTTCGTCTGCTGGTTGAGTTTTCCGTTGCCATCGCGACCGTTGCCGCCGGCTGGAGAATCACGCTCTTTTTAGGCGATTCTCCCGCCATGCTGGCGTTGTCGTGGGTAATAAGCGTTTTCTGGATTGTCGGACTAATTAACAGCTTCAACATGCTCGACAACATGGACGGTCTATCGGGCGGGTGCGCCGCTATTTGCGCTGCGTTTCTGGCAGGATTCGTTCTCACGCAGCCGGAACCCGGCGGAGACGTCCAATGGTTTGTCGGAGGATTCTTCCTCGTCCTGACCGGCGCCGGATGCGGATTTCTGGTTCATAACCGCCCGCCCGCCAAACTGTTCATGGGCGACTGCGGCTCCTATACGCTGGGCTATCTGCTGGCAACGGGCGCGATTTCCGCCGTCTACGTTGGGCAGGACGCGCCCTGTCAAGCCGTCCTGGCGCCGCTGTTTGTCTTTGCAATTCCGCTCTACGACATGGTTTCCGTTATTATCCGCCGAATCGCTCAAGGGAGAAGCCCGTTCGTCGGCGACGCGAACCATCTGTCACATCGGTTCGTTCGCATGGGGCTAAGCCGTCCCGCCGCCGTGATGACAATTCATCTGCTTACAGCCGTCTGCGCTGCTATCGCGTTAATTCTTCCTGGAACAGACGTTAAATCCGCGTTGGCGTGCGCCGGAGTCGTCGTTTTGATTATTGTCGTTTTGACGCTGCTGGACAGAAAATAAGTCAAGAATTCTTATCGAGTAGTTACAAGAAAAATTATCAAAACACAAGGTTTCAATAATTCAGTTAAATACCGCGACTAAAAAAGGAGTCCATTTCTGGACGCCTTTTTATAGTTCGAGGTCGAAATCCTCAATTTTCTCAGTTTTCTTTTCCTGAGCAGCATTTTTCTTATACAAATCGCACAGAGCGCATATAATTGTCTTAATAAGCCAATTTAGCAACTTAAAAAGATGTTTTATCTTACGCAGTTGTTTTACCTCAGTAGATGTTGGCGCTATTAGTATTTCAGCAGATCTTAATGTATATGGAGTATCTGACGCGCATTGAAAATCAGACAGCCTTTTAAGATCAGTCTTTATGTTTAATTGAGAGGCTAGTAAAAACAACTCTCCTTTAACGCTTTCTATTACGCTAAAACAATCTGTTTGATACTTGTTAAATTTAAAAAAGACGTTTGACGCCTGATCAATATAATCCTCGATTTCTTTAAGATTATCATCCCTTTCAGCAAAAGATTTACATCGATTAGCGCTAAGTTTTTGAGCTGCTTTGTCAACATCATCAACAATATTATACATGGAAAAATTATCCAAAGCTTCATTCATCGTTTTCCATGGCACAGAATCAGTCAACGCCTCATTCGTCGTTTTCCATGGCGTTACAGTTTCCCAATTAATGTCGTTGCCATATAAATTATTTAAATTTGCTTTATATATGGCATCTATGACATATAGCGGGTTCATGCCGTAATGCAGACTACGAATACCAGCATTGGGAAGTATATCCTCGCGTTGAACAAAAGTACCGACGATATTTTTTAGCATAAACTTTTCTTAGAGAGAGATTTCATCAAATATTAATAAAAAAAGGGTGGAAGAGGAGATTCGAACTCCCGACATTCGGAACCACAATCCGACGCTCTATCCAGCTGAGCTACTTCCACCATATTGTTCGCGCTGCGAATCAATAATTGAACGTATTATAAGGAAATCCCGCCTTTCGTCAAGGGGGGTGAGAAGATTATTGCTTACGGGGAGCGGGTATTACCCGCCTTAGTCGCGGACAAAGCCCGCTCCCCAGGAAGTCCTTCCCTAAAAACTTTGTGAATAGCGCTAACTTCCCAGGAATAACCGTCCAATCTGGTAAACCAGAACGGCGACTGTAAAGGCAACTGTTGTGTTGAACAGGAACGAGAAAACGGGCCATTTGATTGTTCCGGTTTCTCGCCACATAACCGCCAGAGTTGCGGCGCAGGGCGAATAAAGCATGACAAACAGCAGAAACGCCAGCGTCTTTGCCGCCGACCAGTTCGGGTCGTTTTTCAGACATTGAATCAATGCGGATTGCTGGCTGTCAGATTCGGAATTCTCAACGGCGTTTGAGCTGGAATCGTCGATATTGTCGTCAATTTCCATTTGATGAGCCGTCGCCAGGGAGCTGATAATAATCTCTTTCGCCGCGACGCCGCCAATAAGGGCGACGTTGTCTTTGGCGTCGAAGCCTGCCAGCTGTGAAACAGGCGTCAGCGCGCCGCCAATCTGTCCGGCGTAGGACGCTTCCAGGTCGGAAAGGTTGTGCTCTTGAGCCGTTTGTTTATCGACGGCGGGATAGTACATCGCCGCCCAAAGAATGACGTTTGCCGCCAGAATAATCGTGCCGGCTTTGGCGAGAAAATCCCACGACTGCGCCAGCGCTTTTTTCATCACGCCGCGAAACGTGGGAATCTGATACGGCGGCAATTCCAGCAACAGCGGCAATTCTTCTCCGCGAAGAACAAATCGGCTGAGAATCCACGATGCCAGCAGGGCGAAAAACCACGTGCTGAAAATCAGCAGACCAAAGACCAGCCCCTGATATGCAGAGAAAAACGCGCCGGTCAGCAAAACGAAAACCGGGACTTTGCCCCCGCAGCTCATAAATGGCGCGACAAGCATTGTAATGAGCCGCTGTCGGAAATTGTCCATCGTTCTGGTGGCGTACACCGCAGGGACGGCGCAGCCGCCGATAATTCCCCCGGATAAAACCAGCGGGAGCATGCTCTGTCCGCACATGCCGAATCGGCGAAGAATCTTGTCCATGACAAGGCTGACGCGAGAAATGTACCCACTCAGTTCCAGAATCGCCAGGAACGTGAACATCGTAAAAATGACGGGCAAAAACACCAGCACAGCGCCGACGCCTGCCAGGATGCCGTCCAGACACAAAGAACCCAGAGTCGTGTTTTTGAACGCTTCGAGGCTTTCGTCGCCCGCGCCGGGATGAAACAAATTCGCCAGGGCGTGAGGGAGATAATCCTGTGTAAAATATTCCATCGCGCCGACGGGAGTCGTCCATTCCTTTCCGAAAGGAATCCAGTTCCAGCCGTCGGCAAGATGAAACGTCAGTTCAAATGTAACAAGCAGAATTATCGCTGCGACTATAAGCCCGCCCCAGGGATGACAGGCGATGCGGTCGATTTTATCAGACTTCGCCGATCCCGGCTTTTTAAGATGCGTAACGCAAAGACGGTCAATTTCCGCCGCCTTCTGCCAGCGTGAGCAGACCATCGACTGCAGCGGCGACTGCCCGTGTTCTTTTTCGTAAATGTTTATTAAATGCTCATAGAAATTGAGTATTTCTTCCCAGCGGTCGTCGTGGGTGTGGTGCTGAATGATTCGGCGCGCATAGCGGTCTTTTTCCATCAGTTTGATCGCCAGCCACCGCGGATAGAAGTCTTCCATCAGGTGCGGACGCTGACTCAGTTCCGCCGCCAGCTCGCCAATCCAGAACTCCAGATTGGGGTCGTAGTCCATTTTCCAGCCGGTGGACTCGTGATTGCATTGGGTAGCAATGTCTCGAATGGCGGCTTTGACGTCTTCAATCCCCTGATGTGTAGAGTTGACCGTTTGAATGACGGGAACGCCCAAAATCTTTGAGAGCTTTTCCACGTCGATGACAATCCCGCGCCGCTGGGCGACGTC
>JAZUMX010000598.1:0-7257 GCA_045603865.1 Thermoguttaceae bacterium | reverse complement strand
CTGCTGCTATTCCGTCTCCGGAAGACAAACGCCTGGAAGACATTTACCACGCGTTGACGATGGGTATTAAAGACTACGTCGAAAAGAATCGGTTTGACGGCGCTGTGATTGGCCTGTCAGGCGGAATCGACTCTGCTTTGGTTGCCGCGTTGGCAACCGCCGCTTTGGGACCCAATCGGATTACCGCCGTTACAATGCCAAGTCAGCATACGTCGTATGAAACGCTTCGCGACGCCAAACTGCTGTCAGTCAACCTGGGCTTGAAGCTTCATTCCCTGCCCATTAGAGAACCGTACGACGCTTTTAACAACGTCCTTGCTCCGGTTCTGAAACAGTTTGATTCGCAGCGCGACCCCCAAAATCTGACGGATCAGAACCTTCAGGCTCGGCTTCGAGGCGTATATCTCATGGCGCTAAGCAATCGCACCGGTCGAGTCGTTCTCAATACGTCCAATAAGTCGGAAGGCTCCGTTGGCTACGGCACGCTGTACGGCGACCTGGTTGGCGGCTTGAGCGTTCTGATTGACCTTTGGAAAACCGACGTCTGGGCGTTGTCACGCTGGATTAACAAAAATGCCGGGAAAGAGATTATTCCCGTTTCCACGATTGACCGCGTCCCGTCTGCGGAACTGAGCCCTCATCAGGAAGACAGACAATCCATTCCCGATTATCCTGTTCTCGACCCGATTATGAAGATGTTTGTTGAACAGGAAAAGTCGCTGGAAGAAATCGTCGCCGCCGGATATAATCGTTCCGCGGTGGAATTGGCTCTGAGGCTTTACAACCGCAACGAATTCAAACGCCGTCAATGCCCGCCGGGACTGTATTTGACGTCTTGCCCGCTGGCGCAAAAACAGCGACCCATGACAAGTAAATTTACGGAATAATTAGTAATTAGCGAAACAAGATTTCAGTTTAAAACTCTCGCAACTCGCAACTCGCAACTAAAATGACGCAACCAACCAAATACCAGAAGATCGGCGCGTTAGAAAACGTTGAGCAGTTCAAAAACTACTGCGCTGAACTCGGAATTGACCTTCCCTGCGACGACGAAATCCTTTCTGAAGAAGATGGGTCGCCCATGGCGCAGCCGCTGGCGATTGGAACCAAAATCGTCGGCAATCGCTGGGCGATTCATCCCATGGAAGGCTGGGACGCCAACCCGGACGGCAGCCCGTCAGAAACGGTCTTGCGTCGATGGAGCAATTTCGGCAAATCCGGCGCTAAGGTCATTTTTGGCGGCGAGGCGTTTGCCGTTCGTCCAGACGGACGCGCCAATCCGCGTCAGCTGTACTACAATCCGGACAACGTTGACAAGTCGCTGGAATTGCTTCGTCAAACGGTTATTACCGCTCACGAAAACGCTTTTGGCGCGGGTTCGTCTTCCGATCTGCTTTTGGGCTTGCAGCTGACCCATTCCGGGCGGCAGTCCATCCCGACAACGGCGGGGCCCGAGCCGAGAATTGCGTATCATCACCCGGTTTTGGATAAACGCAAAGGGATTGACCCGAACGACGATTCCAAGATTCTCACCGATGAAGAATTGTACGAGTTGACCGACTGTTACGTCGAAACGGCGAAAGCGGCGCAGCGAGCGGGTTTTGACTTCGTCGACGTCAAACATTGTCACGGCTATCTCGGTCATGAGCTGCTTTCCGCATTTGACCGTCCCGGCGATTTTGGCGGTTCTCTGGAAAATCGGACCCGATTCATGCGAATTATTATTGACAAGATTCGCGCTGCGTGTCCGGGATTGATGATTGGCGTTCGCATGTCGCTGTTCGACATGGTTCCGTACCAGCCAGACCCGAACAACGCGGAACCCGGCAAGCTGGGGCGAGGCGTCCCGGTGGAATACTCGCTGCCGTATTCCGGCTTCGGCTTGAATCGAAACAACCCGATGGAAATCGACCTGACGGAGCCGATTCAACTCATTGAAATGGTAACCGGTCAGCCGACAGCCGACAGCCCCAAGCCGACGGCGCACATTGATTTGCTCAACCTGACCGCCTGCTCGCCGTATTACACGCCGCATGCGTCGCGACCAACGTTCTTCCCGGCGTCCGATGCCTATCAACCGCCGGAAGACCCGCTTTTGGGCGCCTTCCGCATGCTCAACGAGGTGCGAAAAGTCAAGGAACGGTTCCCGTCTCTCCCGATTATCGGAACGGGATACACGTATTTCCAGGATTTCCTGCCGCAGGTGGCGCAGGCGGTCGTTCGCGCCGGCTGGACGGACATGGCAGGCATCGGACGCATGGTTTTGTGCTATCCCGATATTATCGCCGACTCGCTGGCGGGCAGACCGCTTGACAAACGCCGCATTTGCCGCACGTTCAGCGACTGCACGACCGCGCCGCGCAACGGCATTATCAGCGGCTGTTTCCCTCTGGACGAATTCTACCGCAACCGGGAAGAAAGCGCTGTCTTGCGTGACAAAAAAGCGCAGATCAGAAAGAAACTCGGCGGAAGGTAGGCAGTAGGCAATAGACAGTAGGCAGTAGGGGTTAGTGAAGAGTTGACGCAGAGAGTAATTCCGCATTCCGAATTCCGCATTCCGAATTGTCCAGACGAGTGGCTTGTTTCAGACGACGGTCTGGAAACGCTTAATCTCTGGCGTCAACGAATCGCTGATTATCCGGATTCTTTTAAGCTGGACGCGGCGATAAGAAAAGAACTCCCCTTTGACCGCGCCGTTGCTGTATCGGGTCAGCTTGCGTTGAGCGAGAAGGTCAAGCGCAAGTTCCCGGACTTTCCCTTCTTGCTTGTAACAGACAAAGGGCTTCAGCAGGCGACGGATTCTTTGATTGCTCAATACAAATGCGACGCCGCGTTGAAGGATTTGCCGTCTGAAAACGTTCGTTTTGCTGACATCTGCTGCGGCATCGGCGGGGATCTAATCGCGTTCGCAAAAGCCGTTCCGTCCGTTGGGGTTGACATAGACCCGACAACCGCGCTTTTCGCTCAAACCAACTGTCGTTTGACGGGAACGGACGCTAAAGTATTCTGCTGTTCGGCGGAAGAATTCGATTTGTCAAACTGCAATCTCGTTCATATTGACCCGGACAGACGCCCTGGCGGGCGAAGAACGACCAATGCGGATTTCTTTCAGCCGCCGCGCGAGTATATCGACCAACTGATAAGCCGCGTTGGGCGGGTTATTGTCAAGTCCGCTCCCGGCGCCAGTATTCCAGAATCGTGGCGTCAAAACGCTCAATGGGAATGGATCGAGCATAACGGCGAATGTAAGCAAGCCGTCGGCTGGTTCGGATTTGAAAGCCGACCGGGCGATACGATTCGTGCAACGATTGTCTCGGAAAGCGGGGCAGAATCCTTTTCCGCGCCGTCGCCGAAACGCTCTGGCGTGTTGTCGTTTCAATCGCAAAACACGCTTCAGCCGGGCGACTGCAAATACATTTACGCGCCTGCGCCGTCGCTGTCAACGTCGGGACTCATTCCCTCATTCTGTCAGCGCTTTGGCCTATCAGAGCTTTCTCCCGGCGGGTATTTAGGATCAAACGAACTGCTGAAGTCTCCGTTTGTAACAGCGTTTGAAATTGAAGAAGTTTTCCCGCTCAACGCAAAAAAAGTCAAGCAGGGCTTGAAACAAAAAGGCGTTGACCGTATAATAGTTAAAAAACGGGGCGCCGTTCCTGAACCGGAAGAATTCCTCAAAAAGCTGGGATTCCCCAATTCCGCCCCGCCGGACGCGCCGACGCTGTTGCTGTTCGACAAATACGCAATTTTAGGGATTAGGCAATAGTATACTATTCCCTATTTCCTGCTCCCTATTCCCTTCAATTATGAATACAATCGAAAACGAGCCTGACATGCGCCATAAAAGAAATCGTATCATCGCTGTTATTGCGTTTACCGGAATTGTTGTTGCTGCAGCAATCGCGGCAGCGCAGTTTTCCTGGTTCTCCGGGCGCAAGCCGCTCACGCCAAAATACCAAAGCAAACTCAAGTTGTCAGACATCCCGTTTAACGGACAGCAGGCGATGGAACATCTTAAAACGCTAGCCGACATCGGTCCGCGATGTACGGGGTCGGAGGGCATGAAGCGTCAGCAGGAGTATATCATCAACTACTTCCAACAATTTAACTGCAAAGTTGAACGGCAGCTTTTTGACTATCCGCACCCGCTGACGAAAGAGAAAACGCGGGGCTGTAATATTATCGTTCGATGGCGTCCGGAGCGAACGGAACGCATTTTACTGTGTACGCATTACGACACGCTCCCGTACCCGATGAACGACAAACGCAATCCCAAGGGACGTTTCGTCGGAGCGAATGACGGCGCCAGCGGGACCGCGATTTTAATGGAACTGGCGACGTGGATGGAAAAAGGACAAACCGCGATCAATCCCAAATTCGGCGTCGATTTCGTTTTCCTGGACGCGGAAGAATTTCTGTTTTCCCGAACTGGTCGCTTTTTCGTCGGGTCTGAATTTTTTGCGTCACAATACGCCGCCAATCCCCAGCGGGGATACAAATACGTCAAAGGAGTTTTGCTGGACATGGTCGGCGACGCTGATTTGCAGATTTATTACGAACGCGTTTCGATGTCGTGGCGCGACAGTTCTCCCATCGCTCGAGAAATCTGGCGAGTCGCCGCCCGGCTTAAAGTCAAAGAGTTTATTCCCACGACCAAATACGAAATCAGCGACGACCATTTAATGCTTCACAGCCGCGGCGATATTCCCTGTATTGACATCATCGACTTCGATTATCCGTACTGGCATACGATGGAAGACGTCCCGTCAAACTGCTCGGCGCTGTCGCTGGCAAAAGTCGGCTGGGTGCTTGCAGAATGGCTTAAAGAAACCAAGTAGACGCTGTTTATTCAATCTTCAACGCCTGAGCGGATTCGGCAAGCGCTCTTGCTTCGTCCTCAAAGGCGGCTTTTTCTTCCGACGTTGCCAGATTTGCCCAGCCGCGTTTTCCCGCCTGGGGGGATTCTCTGGACAGCTCAACGTACACGCCGTAATTGTAATTCGCCTCGCGTAGGGCGGCAAGAGCTTCGTTGACGTCGACGTCGCCTTGACCGAAGGGCAGATGTTTATGCTCGCCGCGTTTCATGTCTTCCAGATGAATGTTGACAAGGCAGTCTTTCCATTGCAGAATCGTCTCGCGAACGGGTTCGCCGTTACAAACCAGATGCCCGACGTCGATTGTCAGCTTCAGTCGGTTGTCGCCGTCGAGATACTCTAACAGCGTCTGGAATTCCTGCATGTTGGAAATGAACATGCCCGGCTCCGGCTCAAAGGCGACGCTGACGCCCTTTTCCGCTGCGTAGTCCAGCGTCTGAGTCAGCCCGTCAATGAGATGCCAAAACAGAAACGCGCCTGGAGCGTCAATCGTCGACGCCGTTCTGCCAGACCCGTCCGGACAGCGTCCAGACCAGATCGATATGCAGTCCGCCTCGATTTGAGCCGCCATGTCGATAGCGCGTTTATAGAATTCGACCCGCTGAAATCGCTCGACGACCGACGGGGAAATGAGCGTCGGTTCGTGCTTGACTTCCGGGTTGAGCAGAAACCGCGCCCCGGTTTCCAGAACGAATCGGAATCCTCGCTCTGCCTGCCATTTTCGCAGCGTCTGGATTTGCTCTGCGGTTTGCGCCGCGCCGGGCTGAAGCAGTCCGTAATCGACCGTCAGACCCAAACCGGCAAACCCGTTTTGCGCCGCCAGTTCCAGCGACTCTTCCAGCGAATGTTTCGGCAGTCCGTTTGTATTATATCCGATGTAGAACATACTATAATTATACAAATTTTTTGGAGTAAAGCAATAGTCCATAGAGTTAGGAATTAGGAGTGAGGAGTGAGGAGTTGATTTCGAGCAGCGCTTTGCGTAATTCCGCATTCTGCATTCCTAATTCCTAATTAAAATTTTCCTCTTGCTCTAATTACCAAAAAACGCTAAGATAGGGTATTGTAATAGACTAAACAGATTCCCGTATATTTACCTACAGGTTTAATCATGTCCCTGACTCGCCGACAATTTGCTGCTGCGTTATTTTGCGCCGTTCTGGCTGGAACCGGTCGCTTTGATTCTGTATGCTCCGCTCAACAGAGATATTTGGACGCGGACGTTTACAAGGCGGAACTGTACGCTCTGACGGACGAACAAAAAGCCTTTATTGACGATGTTATTGCCTTGGCGGAAAAACAGATTATCCCTCCGTCGATTGTTGAAAAATGCTTCTTCTACGCCAGAAAGAAAGCGCAGCAGCATCGCCGATACTATTATTTCAAGAAAGCCCTTGAGTTTGCGCTGAAAGAGAAGGGATACGACCTGGAAAAGCTGCTGTCGAAATAGATGGATTTGAGCTTTTGATTTATGCGTATCAGGAAAAGTCTGTAAACATGAACATTCCTGATAACGGAAATAAAATCTGTTATGAAATCTGTTGCGATAAAAAGCGGTTGCATCGTTATAGCGGTTGTTCTGGGATACCTGCAGCCGCAGTACGCGCCGCCGCAGTTTTATATTGAAGAAAAAATAGAGCAGACAGCGGAGTCAGACGAGACGTCGCATGCCCCCGGGTTTGTCGACGTCCCGACGCCAAGCGTCCATGCGTCGACGATTACCGAGCTTCCCGACGGTCGGTTTATTCTGGCGTGGTTCGGCGGGTCGAAAGAGGGCGCGCTGGACGTGAATATCTATTCCTGCGAAATGGATTGGAACGGGAATTTCTCTCAGCCTAAAGTTTTGCTGGACAGGAAGACGCTGCAAAGTCAGACGGGGCGATATATTAGCAAACTGGGAAACCCTCTGCTGTACTGGCAGAACGGTCGGCTGCATTTTTTCGTCGTCAGCGTCAGCGTTGGCGGCTGGTCTGGCAGTTCGATAAACTACGCCTGTTCGGACGACCTGGGCGAAACGTGGACGCCGCTGCGCCGGCTGCAGCTGACGCCGCTGTTTAACGTCAGCGCGCTGGTTCGCTGTCCGCCGGTTCCCATGACAAACGATTGCATCGGGCTTCCGATTTATCATGAGTTCATCTGCAAGTACGGGGAGTTCGTCGTTCTGGACTCGCATGGACGCCTGTTCCAAAAGACAAAAGGGCATTTTGATCTGAGAATCCTTCAGCCGTGCAGCGCGGTTATCAGCCCAACGGAAGCCCTGGTCGCGTTTAGAAACGGTCACGAAAATGGCGGGGCAGTTAAGGCGGCTGTTACGTCTGACGCGGGACAAACCTGGACGCCCATTCCTGACCTGCCAATCGAGAACCCGGATTCCTGTCTGGCTTTG
>JAZUMX010000597.1:0-2693 GCA_045603865.1 Thermoguttaceae bacterium | reverse complement strand
GATATATGAACAAGGGGCTGAGCCTTCCGGATTTAATCGAGGAGGGCAATCTTGGTCTTATGCGCGCTGTAGAGGGCTTTGATCCGGAAATTGGAACGAGGTTTTCTACGTATGCTTCTTACTGGATTAAACAGTCAATTAAACGAGCGTTAATTAATACGTCCAAGCCGATTCGCATTCCGGCTTACATGGTAGAACTGCTTTCGAAATGGCGGCGCGCGTCGGCTCGGCTTTCGGAAGAACTGCGTCGAAATCCGTCTCCGGAAGAAATAGCGCGTATGCTGGCGCTTCCAAAAAAGAAACTTTCAATTGTCAAAAAAGCGATTCATATCTATAATAGAACGCCGCAGTTTGAGCAGCCGGAAGCGGGACGTTCTCTGGCGGAAATGCTCATGGACGAAAACGCCAAAGACCCGGAAACGGCTACCGTTTATCACGACAGTCTGAAAATCATTTTTGAAACGATGCAGGACATGGACGAGCAGGAAGTCATGGTTCTGAAAATGCGTTACGGACTGGACGAATACGAGCCGAAAACGCTTAAAGAGATCAGTGAAACGCTCAGCATGACTCGCGATCGCGTTCGTCAGATTGAAGCAAACGCGTTGGCGCGGCTTTACGACAGCCTCAACGGCATTCAGCGCCGCGTTGACAAAAAACAGCGGTAAGATAGCGTAATCCGCCAGAGCGGATTGGGGAAATATGTTTTCTCGACTGAAAAACTGGTGGAATCAACCCTGCGGCGCGAAAGAACTTCTCATTATCGCGCTGCCTTTAATTATTTCGACGTCGTCGTGGAGTATAATGCACTTCATCGACCGACTGTATCTTGCCTGGCATTCTAAAGAGGCGTTGGCGGCTTGCATGCCTGCCGGAATGACGCATTTTACGATATTCTGTTTTCCGCAAGGAATTGCTGCGTATTGTGTTACGTTTGTCGCTCAGTATTGGGGGGCGAAACGTCCGGAACGAATAGCGTCGGTCGTCTGGCAGGGTCTGTATATCGGATTCCTGTTCTTGCCGATAATCTGGCTGACCGGGTTGGCGGCGCCGTGGTTCTATAATTTCCTGGGACATTCCGCCGGCGTTGCCGCTCAGGAAGCTGCGTACTATCGGTCGTTGTGCGTCTGCGGAGGCGCGTGTATTATGTCAGCCGCGTTGACAGGATTTTTCAGCGGGCGAGGGCAGACGTGGATTGTCATGATTGTCGACACGCTGGCGTCTGGTTTGAATATCGCGTTGGACCTTGTGATGATTTTCGGGACGGCAAAGATTTCCTGGTGGTTCCTGCCGCAGATTCCGGAACTGGGAATCGTCGGGGCGGGGCTGGCGACGTCAATTGCCGTCTGGTTCAAGACGATTGTCTATTTCGCGATCTTCTGGTCGAAACGCAACCGGACGACGCTCAATACGCTGGCGAACTGGAAGTACGACTGGTCTGTTATGCGCCGGCTGCTCTACTTTGGCGCGCCGAGCGGACTGCAGTTGATTGTCGAGAATTTCGCCATGACGTCCCAACTGCTCATCATGGGCGTTATCGGCTCCGTAGAAATGGCGGGTACGAATCTCGCGTTTAATATAGAGTGTCTGGTCTTTATGCCGGTTTTGGGGCTGGGATTGGCTCTCACCGCGCTGGTCGGGCAATGCCAGGGCAAGAAACGCCCAGATATGTCCGTTAAGGCGACGCATACCGCGCTGTGGTTTGGGCTGTCGTATACGGCGATTTTTGTCGCGTTGTATATTTTCTGTCCGCGGTTCTTCTTTATCGCTCACGAATGGGGAGCAGGGGAAGATTTCGCTCAGACGGAATCGATGGCAGTCTATCTGCTCCAGTTTATTGCGGTGTTTATGATCTTTGACAGTCTGAACGTGCTGTTTTCCAGCGTCCTGCGCGGGGCGGGCGATACCGCGTTCGTCCTGCTGATTTCCATTTGCGTCTGCCCTCTGCCCGCCATTTTGAGCTACGTGGGCGTCTATCTTTTGGGACAGGGAATTACGTACGCCTGGATTGTGATGAGCGCAGGAATCTTTACCCTGTGTACCTGTTTTTACATTCGATATCGGCTCGGATACTGGAAGTCCATGCAGGTTATCGAACCGGAAGCGATTTCTCTTAACGACGATTCTGTGATTACAAGACAGAATATCGGTTGAGCGGCGAGGTTCCTTCTTTCAACGGTTGGCGGAATCAATGCCGTATCGATATTTCGGCGTATCGGTTTGTTGATGTCGTTTCAATATTTCCAGCTCGTGTGCGTATTGCGCGGATTGACTGCGGTTTCTATCCATATTTAATGCAGTCATGAAGCCCCAAAATGCGCTTGCTTTTAAAAAACTGCGTTTTGAGTTTTCATCAAATTGGGATTGCAAATAACTTGTGCTGAATATATAATTATCGCTATTGAATTCCATTCTGTATGAAGTTGGTTTTTATAACAGAAAGAATTCTACGTTTTTAAAACAACGTCTCATCCAAACGCCAATTGATTGGATGAACCATTTTCGAGCCGAGATTTCATTATGGAAGCCCAAAGCAACACTGATTTTTCCCATTCGACAGCCGCCAAAATATTTTGGTGTTTTGTACTTTTTCATGCTCTGTTATGGGTTGTATTACCGACCTGTATTCAGCTCAATCCAGGCAATAACGACGTGAGTGAAATGGTCGCAACGGCTCGAGAATGGCCGATGGG
>JAZUMX010000596.1:0-2077 GCA_045603865.1 Thermoguttaceae bacterium | reverse complement strand
AAATAGTGCGTGACATAGTCAAATTTATTCGAGATACGCCTAAACGCAGTAAAAGTAAAAAAGAACGCTATACACACGACCTTCTTCAAAATAGACAAATAAACCAAATAAATATGGAGTTCTCTTAAGTTGATACCTATGAGACAGGCGCCATCTAGGGTGCGTTTTCGGTTGCATCATTTTGTTATGCTCATTTCGAAACTTTCTTTCATTCCTTTGCATTCTTTGCGGCTTAAAAATCCTTCAGCGGACTTCGTCCGCGCCCCGGAAAGATTTTCGGTTGCGACATAGTCATTCAGTGGGGCTTTGGACAAGGCGGCGGCAAGGCGCCGCAATCCCACGAGCACTAATTATTATTCGATTCAAACGATTTGAGCATGGTCAAAACTTCGTCCTGAACGTCGCGGGAAAACGGACGGTTGAACATCTGGATAACAACCGTCGCAAAAAAGTCTTCTCCGGAAACGGTCATGCCGACGGTTTCGTAAATCTCGTTATGAAGTTCCGCGACGTCTTTGCCGTCCTTGTCTTTAGCGGGCTTTTCGTAACGAATTCTCAGCTGCGTCCGAACGCCAATTACAGACGCGTTTTCCAGTTTCGGAGCGAAGTTGATAGTAATCAGTTCCGGCTTTTCGAGCTTGCCTGTCAGCTGCTGTTTGATAGAATCGGTTAAAATCCCCAACGCCTTTTTGGCGCTTTCCGGACTGTCGATCGGACCGCCGAAATCCGTAACGGTAATCGCATAGCCCTTTTCTGTATAGACCCTCACAACGCGGGTTGACCCGGAGTTGTCGTCAAACGCCCTCGACGGGTACGGATAGAGAAACTGAAACGAATTCATTTTCGCCCGCTGAAGCGGAGAATGCCGCAGCACAAACAACGACTTCCCGTCTGCCGGCGTCTTAGCCGGGTCGACGCGAGTTGGACGGTTCATTTCCAAATACAAATTCTTGCCGTTATAGTACAGCTCGAACGTATCGGGAGAAAGCTCTGTTCCCATTCCATAATCTGGAGAGGTCTGTGAGTTAGGAGTTAGGAGTGAGGAGTTAGGAGTTGAAGCTGTAGTCGCCCCGTCTGACGGTTCGTCGGCAAACGACAACGGACATACAAAAAGCGTCATTGCAAGAACGGCAGCCAAAATATTCGCAACTCGCAACTCGCATCTCTGCGAAAGCGTAACTGCGCTCCCGCTGGTCGCACCGTTACCGCCTTTCAACCCTCGGAACCCCCGCCTCGCAACTCGCAACTCGCAACTCGCAACTTTCAAAACACGTTTCATGGATTTTCTCCTGTTCGCTGGAATCCGACAACGCAGATGTCGTCGGTTTGCTTTGCATTTCCGATATATTCTTTCAAATGGGACATCAAAGACGTCCCGCATTCCGTGACACTGGCGGCAGGCTCCGACGTCTTTTTCATGGCGTTTTCGATGCCGAAAAACTCGCCTTTTTCGTTGACGGCGTCGGTTAGCCCGTCTGTATAGAAGAACAGCGTTTCACCCGGTTCGATTTTGCGTTCCAACGCCTCGTAGGGAATTCCCTCTGAAATTCCCAGCGGCAAACCTCCGCCGAGCTGAATCAGTTCGGTCGTACCGTCCGCCTTGCGGGAAATGGGCGGGTTGTGCCCCGCGTTGACGATTGTAACAGTATTGTTTTTCGAGTCGAGCAGAACCAAAACCAGCGTGATGAACTTCCCGTCGAGGTCTTTGCTACATACGATTTTATTCAGCAGCGTTACCGCCTCAATCGGATCGTGAACCGTCATGAGCGAGAACCGGACGTCGGCGCACAGTTTCGCCATCAGCAAAGACGCTGTTACGCCCTTTCCGGAAACGTCCGCCTGAATAATCGCCGTCGTACCATCGGGAAGGGGGAAGTAGTCGTAGTAATCCCCGCCCAAATGCCGCGCTGGCAAATAGACGTCGAAGAAGCTGTACCCTTCAACGTCCGGCGCTTTTTCCGGCAGCAGACATTTCTGAATCCGGTGCGCCATTTTGAGTTCTTCGTCCAGCGCAACTTCTTTCATCGCCAAAACGTGCAGCTGAGCGTTTCTGACGTACAGCGCCGCCTGAACCGCA
>JAZUMX010000595.1:0-5298 GCA_045603865.1 Thermoguttaceae bacterium | reverse complement strand
TATATGTTCCAATACGAGCGTTCGGCAGAGCTAAATCTTTCTTCTATAGCGTTAAATAACAAATTAGTCTGATATATATGCTTAAAGTATAAAACTTTATGTCACACCTAAATTATTACTAAGTATAAAAAAGAAGGAATTGAATTGTATTCAATTCTCGCGCACTTTACCCATTTTAACGAAAGGGGAATTTTCATGATGGAAACATTGAAAAAGCTGGCAGGCAAAGCGCTGCCGTGGACGTTTTGGGGGACAATTGCCTGCTCTGTGATTGCCATTCTTGTTGGCGTCTATTATTTGCTGGGAGGGCTTCAGCTTGCCGAAGAGTTCAGCAAGATTGGTTTTTATGCCAGACAAGACCTGAGCGACTTTATGTCCGGAAGTGAAACTTCCTTTGTTTTGTGGTTTTTGGGCTTGTTATTGGGTCTTTTTACATTGTTGTGGGGTTTTATTACTCGTAAATTTACTCTCCCAATTATTGGTTTATTATTCTCGGCTTTGAGTTTTGTTTGTGTATTTTCTTTCAGCATTGTACCAAACTTCAAAGCGTCAGCAATTGAACAAGACTTGCTCCGTCAGACTGGTTACAGAGAAGCTCGGGAGGTTGATGAACTCGTTTCTATTTCTAATCGCACCTTAAAGTTTTTAATGATGGATCTTGGAACCCGCAAACCGCCATTCAGCCAATCCGAGGCAAGACAGATTCAATCCGATATTGATGAAGTTAGTCAATTCAATCGTGAAACCGTTCGGATGATTTGCGCTCAAACCAATGGTTCAGAAATCAATTCCAGAGTGGATCAAGCTTCACTACGCGCGCTTGAGATCTCGAAGTTCCTGAAAAATGTTCGTGACAGAGCGCAAAACAGCGCTTCAGGCGGCGGATATTCTGACGACAGCTATCAAGACGATGGATATCAAGACGATGATTTTTAATCGTCCGATATTTTTCCGGACGTTGTACATCATTACCTTTTTTCTGAATTAGAAAACAGTACATAGCAACAATTAAAGAGACTGAAAATGTGGTATTATATCGAGAATGGTCAAAGAATGGGTCCCGTCTCTTTTGAAGAGATTGTCAACCTGATCAATCAAGGCTCCATTAAGGAAACGACGTTTGTTTGGCAATCTGGAAAGATGCGTCAAACGGCGGGCATGTCTCCGGAACTGCTTCCTTACCTTCGGAATGCAACAAGCGGTTCGCCGGGGAATTACACATCTGTAAAAACAAAAGCGGCAGGCGTTCCCGGGAGTATTTTCGGAAAGCTGAAAGAATCCACTGGCGTCGGTCAGATGGAAGGTTTTTCGTTTTCCGAGATGTTTTCTGAAATGTTCAAAAAACATACGGACGAAGAAATGGAAAACTATTTTGGCGTTGGTTTTCCTGCAACCACTCCGCCGTTGTCTCAAGTGAGCGCGTCCTGGCCGAAACCGTGGTTCTTCATGCGTCTGATCCTGTTTGGACTTCTCGGTTTTTATCTTTTGTGGTATGGATGCACCAAATGGGATAATCCTAATTGTGCGCCTGGAGCTATTATCTTTGGTTCATTCGCTATTCCAATTGCAAGCGTTATGTTCTTTTTTGAATGTAACATTATACGAAACGTTTCTCTTTATCAGATTATCAAATTGTTTCTGTACGGTGGAACTTTTGGATTGTTTTGTGCTTTGGTAGGGTTTGATTTTATGCCCTTTGCCAAGCAACTGGGGGATTCTCAAGCAGGACTTGTGGAAGAACCCGCCAAGTTGCTGGTTTTGATTCTTGTTATGAAAATGGGAGGATTGAAAAACAAGGATTACATACTCAACGGGTTGTTATGCGGCGCCGCCGTAGGAGCTGGATTTGCCGCTTTTGAATCAGCAGGTTATGCATTTTCGACTTTTTTGTTATCATTTTTAATAAACAAGGATTTTGATTATTCTTATAATCTAATGTATAACATTCTCGTTATGCGAGGTCTTTTATCTCCTTTCGGGCATATTATTTGGACCGGCATGAGCGCAGCCGCGCTCTGGCGGGTTAAAGGCGATAAAGAATTTGAATTCTCAATGCTTTTCAATCCTCTCTTTTTGATTGTTTTTGCTATTGCAGTTGGTCTTCACATGATTTGGAACAGTGATTTGTTAACTAGCCTGGGATTCTATCCGAGATATCTTTTATTGGGGGGAATAGGCTGGGTTGTTATATTTGGGCTGATGGGTATCGGTATACGTCAGGTAAAACAAGGCATTCAATAACTGGCGAAAGCTCTGCTCAATGATTTGGCGTAAAAGGACTCCGAGGGCGGAGTCCATCCGGGGGAGGTTTTCGGCTTCGTCGTTTTGGTATGCACCCTCCCTGCATCCGCTGCCCCGCTACTTCCATTTTTTGGGGTTTCTAGTATAATACTAATCGTGGAAGGCGTCTTTGCGGTATTCAGACGCTTTCCGCGGTACTCTAACAAGACAAAACAATATGCTTAAGAATTGCTGCACAATTATATCGTTGGGCTGCGCCAAGAACCTGGTCGACAGCGAACAGATGCTCGGGAAGCTGGAACAGGCGGGGTATCCGATTACTCACGACCTCGACGAGGCGGACGTGATTATTGTCAACACGTGCGGGTTTCTGGCGTCGTCGCGAAAGGAGTCGTACGATACGATTGACGAGGCGCTGACTCGCAAACGAAACCGACAGGCGAAGTATGTTATCGTTGCCGGGTGCCTCGTTCAGACGGATAAAGAGGTTGTGCTGGAAACCTGCAAGGACGCCGATATTGTTCTGGACGTCTTTTCCCGCGAGGCGATTCTGGAAGCTCTGGAACGCTTGGACGCCGACCCGAAAAACGCGTCTCAGATGAAGCTGCCGATGTTCTACGAGAACTATCAGCCCGACACGCTGCCGGCGGACGAAACGCGTCACGCCCTGACGCCTGACCATGTCGCGTTTATGAAAATCGCTGAGGGCTGCAATCGGACGTGTTCGTTTTGCCTCATTCCGAAAATTCGGGGACAGTATATCAGCAAGCCGATTGAACAGTGCGTTGAGGAAGCAAAACGTCTGGCGGACTCCGGCGTCAAGGAGCTGGTTCTGCTGGCTCAAGACACGTCCTACTACGGAGCGGACTTGTACGGCAAACCGCAGCTGGCGCAGCTGCTTCAGCAGTTGGATAGAATCGAGAATCTGAACTGGATTCGGCTGATGTACCTTTATCCGCTGGCGGTTGACGACTATTTAATCGACACGATTGCCGGGGCGCAGCGCGTTCTGCCGTATATCGACATGCCCTTGCAGCACATCGACAACGAAGTTCTTCGGCTGATGCACCGCGGCGTTTCAGGCGACAAAACCCGGGCTTTGCTCGATAAAATGCGTAATAAAATCGACGGTCTTGTTCTGCGAACGACGTTCATTTCCGGGTTCCCCGGCGAGACGAAGTTGGCTCATAAGAGTCTCGTCAAGTTCCTCAAACAGCAGAGGTTTAATCACGTTGGCGTGTTTGAATTTTCGCCGGAACTGGGAACTGAAGCGGCTCAGCTGCCCGATCAGGTAGACGAAAAAACGATCCACGAACGCTCTCAAGAACTGATGGACGTTCAAGCGGAAATCAACGTCCAAACCAACGAAGAAATCATCGGAAACGCGGTCGAATGCGTTCTGGACTACGAGCTCGAAGACGCCCCCGGCGTGTTCATCGGAAGAACCTGGATGGACGCTCCGGACGTTGACGGCGTTGTGTATGTTACCTATCCGCAAGAAGATACGGAAGGTCCGAAAAAACGACCGCTCAAAGAAGGGCAGTTCCTCAACGTAAATATAGTTGATCAGGAAGAATACGACCTGATTGGAATACCAGAATAATCAGTAGTTAGTTCATTAACGAAATTGCAAATTTTGAGTTCAAAAAGGCGATTATTTTTCTCCTTTTGTATTTCGAAATCCAAATAATTTCCTAAATTCCTATTGCTTTGATTCTATTAATTGTTATAATGGAGTTATATAGTGAATTGAATTCGCTATCTTGCCCTGATTCGTTATTATCATTTTCAGATAATCAAATGGGGCAAGATGGAGTTTTTTTCAGGCATGTTTTCCTGACGCAACGTTCCGTTCGCGGCGTTAACAATTATCCCTTTAATTGGAGTATCCAGTGACCCGACAACATTTATTTTCCGTCAGTCTGTGCTTTTTATGCACAATGCTTTTTAGTGCAGCAGCGTTTGCTCAGATAGATCTGAGCGTTCCGATGGATCGTTATTTCCCTTATTATACAGCGCAGTTTACGTCCATTCCAGACGTGGCTCGTTTGTCAAGCCAGTTTGACCAAACTGATTTGGGCGTTCTCGCCGCTCAACCCAATATGAAACCGTTCCAGGATTCGATTTCAGAACAGGTTTCCAGCGGACCGCTTAAAGATCGTCTTGGAATTACGCTCAACGATTTACGCAACGTTGCCAACGGCGAAGTCGCTTTCGGAACGATTTATCCCAATAAAGAACTCCTGGCAATTGCTCTGATGGCAAATATTTCCAACCATGCGGCAGAAGCCAACCAGCTGGTTAACAAGGTCAGCGCCAACGTTCAGCAGAAAAAAGGACGAGTCGTTCGTCAACAATCAGGAACGGCTTTGTTCGTTCAGCTGGATTTTGTCGACGATAACGGCAAAAATCAGAAAATCGTTTATATTATCGACGGCGACCTGATGGTTGTCTGCGATAATCTTCAGATTGCCAAACTGCTCTGGCAAAAGGCGTCCAATAACGCCGCGGCTGCGTCTGTCAAGCCGATTGCCGCCAGCGCGTATTATCAAATGATTAAACGCCGTTCGTCCGAAAAGAACGAATCGTTCACCTTTGTTCAAATTGACCGCTATGCAGAAGCGGTTCAGCTTCTTGACGACAAATATTCCGCTGGAAATCTTACCAGTAAAAGCCCAATTGACAGCATGAAGAAATCGGGGCTTATCGGCTTCCGCGCCGCGGGCGGATCTCTTCAGCTCAAACCGGCGGCTGGATTTAACAGATTTATCAAAGGTTACGTTTACGCTCCCAAACCGTGGACGGGTTCCATGAACATGTACGAACTGGTCAACGTTCCCTGCCCGGGACCGCCGGCATGGATCAGTTCCAAAATTTCTACGTACACTGCAGTTCAGGGAACACCCGAAACTGTTTTTGACAACATCGCTCCGTTCTTTGACACCTACTTCGGCGAAGGCGAACAAGGCGTCTGGGCAGACGTTGTAGAAGGTCTGGAACAAGACCCGATGGGACCTCAAATCAATCTCAAAAATGACCTGGTTCGTCATTTCGACG
>JAZUMX010000594.1:0-2054 GCA_045603865.1 Thermoguttaceae bacterium | reverse complement strand
GTCTTATCTCAAATGCTTGCCGGACTGCGTCCATTCTTCCAGGAAGGCGTGCATCTTTTCCAGTTCGACAAACAAATGAACGGCGTCTTTGAGAACGGGCGTCGCGCCGGAAAGCGTACTGACCGGGTTGATAAGATCCGTCGGGGAATAGACGGCTCCGCAGTCGCAGCTGCCGCCGTACTGGTTGGGACGTCCGCACTTGGGCCACGTTCCGCGAACGAACCGGTCTGCCAAAAACGTATTGGCAACCGGGTCAAACAGCTGAGTGATTTGTTTCTCTTTGATCAGCCCGGCAGAGCGCAGAGCCGTCCAGATTTCGTTGCAGAACCGACGGGATTGCGGCGAGTTTGTACTGCCGTAGTTGTCGAACTGAATTTGAAAATCGGAAAAGTCCCGCAGATGGGCTTCGCGCATGTCGGCGATCAACGCTTCTTCGGAACGTCCTTCTTTTTTCGCCCGAATCATGATGGCGGTTCCATGCGTGTCGTCGGCGCAGAAATAACGACAGTTATTGCCGATAAGTTTCTGGAATCGAACCCAGATGTCCGTCTGCAGGTACTCGACCAGATGCCCGATGTGAATATTGCCGTTGGCGTAGGGCAGGGCGCTGGTTACCAAAATTTTTCGCGTCATGGGGAGCTGGCTCCTTCAAAAAGTGGTAAATGATTTATCAGGAACGGGATAAATGGCGCAAACGCTGAAAAACTCTAAAATTCCCGTTCTCTAACGTAATATATTAATGTATCACTTTTTGAGGAAATTTCAAGTAGGGAGAGAAATTAGCTTTTAGCTGCTAGCTTCTAGCTGTTAGCTTTTAGTTTGAATTCTAGCGGCTAGAAGCTAATAGCTAGCGGCTCCCTGATTCAGCCGACGTCCAGTTCGTTGAGGATTTTGACGACGCAGTCCAGTTTCCGGATCATTTCCTGCGCTCGCTGTTTGAGGAAGTACGTCGAAACGCTGCCTCGCAGGACGACTTCTCCTTCCTCGGTTGGAACGCAATGGACGTTTGATCGGAAATCGGAACAGGAACTCAATACGGACTCGACTTGATTTTTGACGGATGTTGCAGTGGCGCTCATTTTATTTCCCTCCTGTATGAAAAGCAATCTTATGGGGCAGCTGCAGACGGCGCGGGACAGGAACGCTGTCTTGCGGACGGAAAATCCCAGCCTCTACCGAACTGAGCGAACCTTCAGCCCGGCTCCTCCGCTTTTCCACGCCGTCTGAGCTACGAATTATTATAGAAAATCAGACAAGGCGAGAGAAGGGGAAAGCGTTATTCGCCGTCTATGAATTCGCCTTTCCGTGCATGCAATTTTGTTATAATATTTACGATTATTAATTTTGTTGCCAGGATAATACTTGACAAATGTAAAAAATGTTGTAATGTTACAAAAGAGAAAAATGTAATAACAGAGAGGTTGTATTATGAAACTCCATGATCTTGTAAAGATACATTATTTTCATGACAGTAGCTTGAACGACGTTCAATATGATCCTGAACAGCGGCGGATTGAAATATCCGTGGTCTTTTGCAATTGGATGCAGGACTATTTCGTCGAAGGTATGCCAGAACTGATTGCTGTAAAATTGGTTTTTACCAATGTTTCCCGATATTTCGATGACGAATTGGGACAAATAAACGAAGATTTTGGATTTCTTGATGGCAATCCCATTCTTGACGAATCCGGCGCTCCTGTAATTGACGACGAAGGAAATGCGGGCGTCTGTTTTATTATTGATCGCGGCTTTTCAGAGCGTCCAAGTTTTGTTGAAATCTATGCTCAAGACGTCGAATTTATCGACATAGGACCGGTTGTATACGATGATTGAGCGGCGTGTATCGTAGCCTCCAGATTTATCTGATTCTGTTCCCACGTCTTTAGACGTGGGGAGTAAAAACTATTCAATTATCGTAGCCCCCAGATTTATCTGGGGGATTAGATGAACACGCTCCCCAAAAAGCTTGCCCGCCTAATCCCCCCCCCGCCCCCATGGGGCGCGGGGGGGATTAGGGATTTGCGCGTTTAAAAATATATCCTTTGCTATCCCTG
>JAZUMX010000593.1:0-1559 GCA_045603865.1 Thermoguttaceae bacterium | reverse complement strand
GCGACAAGAGGGCGGCGTTGTTGACGGTAATGGTTCTATTTTGCAGCATGCCCAGCGGAGAGGTTTTCGAGCCGCTGCTCCAGCCGGATGTAACTTTGACTTCACCCCCGCTGATGGTAAAGCTGCCGGCAAAGTTACTGGCGTTACTGGACAGCGTCAGCAGACCAGCCCCGGTCTTTTTGACGTTGCCGGTTCCGCCGTCTTGAGTAATCGCTCCGCTGATTGTTAACGGCGCAAATTCCGCAACGTCCAGCGTCAAGGTTTTGTTTCCGTAGGACTGAACGCCTACGGAAATCGTATTGACAACGTCTTTGGGCGTTCCGTCAACGTATTGAGTTCTGATGGTGGAATCGTGAAGATAATTCGTTCGACAGTACGTTCCAGTTGCAGACCCGTTAATGACGGAACCGTTTTTCATCGTAACGTTGTGAAGATACGAGTTGATGAAACCATTAGATTTAAACGTCAGCGTTCCATGATCCAACGTGATTGGCGACTCGTTGGTTCCGTGAGCAACCGAGGTTGTCATGGTTGCGTCTTGAATAAAGAATGGCTTGCCGTACAACAACCCGTGGGCGTAATGGTCGGCGGAACCCGTTAAATTAAACGTAGCGCCGTTGACGACGTCAATTCCGTTGACGCTGGTCATGGCGGTTTCGTTGGAAACGGTGTCCTGGAACGTCCACGCTCCGCTTCCCGTAATGGTAATTTTGCTGATATTGCTCATCTTGCCGGAAAACGTCGCGTCTTCCGTCGCCATGATTGTCAACGCGCCGTTGCCGCCGTTATACGCGTCGCTTCCAGACAAATTATAAATCGTCTCATCGGCGAAAGCGGGCGCTATGGCTAAAATCGCAATGCAAATTGTATAAATCAACGAAAGTATCGATTGACGTAACGATGCAGCTTTCATCTTAAATCGGTTTTATATGTAAAAGGAAAATATTGATGGTTTAACGCTCTTGTCGAGCAATTATATTTCATATATATTATAACTTTCTTTTTGGAAATTGTCAACGGATAGAAAGAAAAAAAGAGAAAATAATTTAGCGGGAAAAGTCTGTCAGAATAAAAATGAAGAAATGGAACTGGCGACTTCGCGAACATCCTCCGCATCTCCGCGCCTCCGCGTGAGTTTTTCTAGGGGCTTACCTTCTCGCCTTCATTTTTCCATATTTTTCCTTCCCGCCCTTTTGGAACTCTTGAAATTTGTTTTTATCTGGTGTACAATCGTCTGTATAGAAGGGGCTTAAGTTCCAGAATCGATTTTGGTTTTCGCCTTGTTATCCTTCCTCAATTTACTTTAAGGAGCAGTAAAATGTGTGAATCCAGTTGCAGTTCAGACCATAGCGACGGCGTATCGCGCCGCAATTTTTTGAAAACCGGGGCGGCTGCGGCGGTGGTTGCGTCGACGACCATGTCCGGCATTTTGAGAGCTGAAGACCTCAGAGACGTCAGCGAAGAGTTCAAGCCGCTGCCCAAGTCGCCGGCGAACGTTGTCGTCGCGTTTATGTACCCGCCGCGCGAGGTCGTCGACGCTGGCAAGTTTGAAGACAATT
>JAZUMX010000592.1:0-1874 GCA_045603865.1 Thermoguttaceae bacterium | reverse complement strand
CCCCCGCCGGAGAAGTTCCACGGCATGACGGATCCGGAACTGTGCCAGCGTCAGCGATACGTTGACCTCATCTACGGCGAAGGCACAATGGAACGCTTCCTGCGCCGCAGCGCGATTCTCAAGTCGCTGCGTCAAACGCTTGACGAAGAAGGATTTACGGAAGTCGAAGGTCCGACTCTGCACGCGATTGCCGGCGGCGCCGCAGCTCGTCCGTTTGTAACGCATCACAACGCCTTGGATATCGACTTGTACATGCGAATTGCTTTGGAACTCCATCTGAAGCGGCTTCTGGTTGGCGGCATGGAACGCGTTTACGAAATCGGGCGCGTCTACCGCAACGAGGGCATCGACATTCGCCACAATCCGGAGTTCACGCTGACGGAAATCTATCAGGCGTACGGCAATTATGAAACCATGATGGACTTGACGGAAAAGATTATCGTCAACGCCATTAAGGCGACTGGACAGAGCTTTGTCCTGCCGTGGAAAGACGGCACGATTGACTTCACGCCGCCCTTTGCCCGCCGCAAGTATTTGGACCTGGTCAAGGAAGCGACTGGCGTCGACCCGGCTGACACCGCTGCGATGGCTCAGTACGCCGCCTCGATAGGTCTGGAAACGGCTGGCAAGCACCCGGACGTCATTCTTAACGAGGTCTTCGAGGAAAAAGTCGAACCGACGCTCGATCAGCCGACGTTCGTCTACGATTACCCGGCGTCGATTTGCCCGCTGACCAAGCGCAAGCGATCCAACCCGGCTATTGCCGAACGTTTTGAGATGTTCGTTAAGAGCATGGAGTTGGCAAACGCCTATACGGAACTCAACGACCCGGACTTGCAGGAAAAGCTGTTTTCCCAGCAGCTGGAAGGGCTTCCGGAAGAAGAATCGATGGCGAAAATGGACAACGACTTTATTCGCGCCTTGCGAAACGGCATGCCTCCCGCCGGCGGGTTGGGAATCGGCATTGACCGCCTTGTCATGCTCTTGACCAACTCGCAGTCCATACGCGACATTATCCTTTTCCCGCTCCTTCGTCCAGAATGAGTTTCAATTAGCGTTTGCTAATCCCTATTCCCTACTCCCTATTCCCTGAATATGTACAAGCTCAAGCTTTGCCTTCGCTATCTGAGAACCAGAATACTATTGGTGTTCACCGCGCTGAGTATAACCATCGGCGTCTGTGTGATGATAGTTGTCAATGGCGTCATGGCGGGTTTTTCGCATGAAATGCGCGATCGCATGCACGGCGTTCTGTCTGATGTAACGCTGGACTCGTGGAGCGCCAGCGGCTTTCCAGACGCTCAGCTGCACATGGATCGCATTCGCAAAGTTTGCGGCGATAAAATCGCTTCCATGACGCCGTTGTGTCAGACGCAAGGGCTTGTTTCGTTTCAAATTGGGCAGGAATGGATTCATCAGCCTGTGTTTATTATCGGCATTGACCCAAACGGGGAAACCGAAACGAAAGACTTCGGTCAGTATTTTCAGCACCCGCTCAACCGGGAAAAGCTGAGTTTTGAATTGCGGGAAGACGGTTACGAAAAATCGTCCGATCCGGAACATCCGCGAATGGTTCTCAAAGACGCGGGCTGGAAGTATCGACGCAATCTCGCCCCGCCGATCGACGTTGTTCGAGAACCGATAACCGACCCTGTTGGCGAGCTTGACAGAATCAACGCTCAGGAAGAGACGTCTCAACCGCAGGATACAATGCCGTCTTTGCCGGGCTTGCCGCCGCAGGACGATTTCCAGCTGGAAACGTCGAATCCTCAGCCGGAAACGTCGGAAACGGATCAGTCATTGCCCGGTCTGTCGCCGATGCCAGAGGTCGGAGAGAATTCTGTTCCAGGCGTTCCGCCGATTCCGCCGTCTTC
>JAZUMX010000591.1:0-3511 GCA_045603865.1 Thermoguttaceae bacterium | reverse complement strand
CAACGTGAACTCCTCGCCCAGCCACAGCGGCGCCAGCAGCGTTTGCGCTGTGAAAAAGACGCTCTCTGTCCATTCGTCGCTCAGCCGCGGTTCAAGCGGGACGCTGACTTCCCCCCAGCCGCACTGGTCGTCAACCCAGACGCGCGCCAGAATGCTCGACAAAGCCGTCTGTCGATACTGCGGCGGTCCGTACGGACGTTTAAGAGGAACGGTTATCTGATACAGCTCGATGGAATCCAGTTGCATGGTTAGGGAGTGGGGAGTAGGGAATAGGGAGTAGAGGGAGCTTTTAGCTGC
This sequence comes from Thermoguttaceae bacterium, assembly GCA_045603865.1. Taxonomy (GTDB): domain Bacteria; phylum Planctomycetota; class Planctomycetia; order Pirellulales; family Thermoguttaceae; genus RUG11551. The sequence goes on along the minus strand of JAZUMX010000591.1, from coordinate 3,214 downwards.
TAGCAGTTAGTGGCTAGCTTGTTGATTTGATATTCTAACAGTAACCGCTTGAACGACGAATCCACAAGCTAATAGTTAGAGGCTAAGGGCTAGGAGCTTCAGTTCTCGTGAAGTTCAACCAGCGTTTCGACGGGGACGGGGGCGAGTTTGGCGCGTCCGCCGAGGTCAACCAGTTCGATAACAAACGCGCATCCGACCGGCGTTCCGCCCGCTTTTTCGATGAGCTTGCAAGCCGCTTCCGCCGTGCCGCCGATGGCGATCAGGTCGTCGATAAACGCGACGCGGGAACCGGCGGGGACGTCCGATTCGTGAACGTGGAGTTCGTTGGTTCCGTATTCCAGCTCGTACTGATAGGAAACTGTTTTTCCCGGCAGTTTGCCCGGCTTGCGAAGCAGAACGAACGGCAATCGCATCTTCAGAGCGATTACCGCGCCGAAAACAAATCCGCGCGCTTCTGCCGCTGCAATGACCGTCGGGTTCCAGGGCTTGATCTTTTCAATCATCTGATCGCACGTTTCTTCAAAAACGGCGGGGTCAAGCAGCAGAGATGTAATATCTCTGAACAGAATGCCAGGTTTCGGGAAATCCGGAATAATGCGAATGTGTTCTGCAATGTTCATAACGACTTGAATCGGTTAGAAGGGGGAAGTAATTAGTAATTAGTGGTAAGTGGCAAGTTAGAGAAACGCTTGCGTCCTAACTACTGAGCGCTTAAAACTAACAACTAATAATTATACCGCAGATTTTATGGAAAGGAAGGGGGGAATTAGAAATTAGCAATGACCAATTAGCAATTAGCAATTGGAAGGCGGTAATGGAGCGAACAACGTGAGCGAAGTTACGCTTAGACGAGCCGGGAACGTGAGTTCCCGGGCGGGTTTCAAACGTCTAAAACAGATATAGTCTTGGTCGCATGTCCACGGGGTTACACTCGCGGCTCGCCTGACGTTTCTATAGACTACAGAGCCGGAAAATTTTGCGAGCGCTTCCATATCAGAAAAAATAGGTCAGCGTCCTTGAACAAAATCGGCTTTAGCGCTATAATTAAACTACATGTGAGTTTCCTTTGCATAATAATATATAATATTGTCATTTTTAATATTATCGTAATTCAAAGGGACTCCTCAATATTTCCTCCTAAATATTACTTTTGAGTAAAAAACGGGGAAAGCACAATTGCCTTAAGCAACCCTTTTAAATATTGGAGCGTTATGATGATAGAATTCCTGTTTCAACATCCGGTTTTATCTGGCGTCATTGCGATTGTTTCGTTTATCCTGCTTTTTATTGGGATCAGACAATGGATTACATCATCCATGTTTTCCGCCGTCGCAAGTGGTAATAGGGGGTTGGTTCAAAGGCGTGTAAAATCTGGCGCTTACGTCAAAGCAAAAAGTGTCGGCGGTTCAACTGCCTTGCTTTCTGCCGCTGAGAACGGTAATCTGGAACAGGTTGAGCGCATTGTAAAACATGGCGCAGACGTCAACGCAAAAGACTGTTACGGTCAAACGGTCTTGCATTCTGCCGCCAAGAGCGGCAATCTGGAACTGGTTGAGTGGCTTGTAGAACATGGCGCAGGCGTCAACGCAAAAGGTTATTACGGTCAAACGGACTTGCATTATGCCCTCAAGAGCGGTAATATGGAATTGGTTGAATGGCTTGTAGAGCATGGGTCAGACGTCAATGCAAAAGACTGTTGGGGTTCGACGGTCTTGCATTATGTCGTCAAAAACGGGAATCTGGAAGCGGTTGAATGGCTTGTAGAACATGGCGCAGACGTCAACGCAAAAGACTGTTGGGGCGACACGGTCTTGCATTATGCCGTCAGAAGCGGCGCTCTGGAAGTGGTTCAATGGCTTATAGAACATGGCGCAGACGCCAACGCTAAAGGTTGCGTCGATACAGCGGTTTTACATTCTGCCGCCAAGAGCGGTAATTTGGAACTGGTTCAGAATCTTGTAGAACATGGCGTAGACGTTAACGCAAAAGACTTGAACCATCAAACGGCTTTGTATTCCGCAGTCGAAAGCGGTAATCTGGAAACGGTTCAGTTCCTTGTTGAACATGGCGCAGACGTCAATGCAAAAAATATCAAAGGTTTGACGCTCTTGCAATATGTCGCCAACAAGAAAAAATGGGAAGCGGTTGAGCTCCTTGCAGAGCTTGGCGCAGACGTCAACGCAAAAGCTGACGACAGTTTGACGGTCTTGCAATCTGCCGCCGAAAATGAACAATGGGAATTGGTTCAATGGCTTGTTGAACATGGCGCAGACGTCAACGCAAAAGCTGGCGACGGTTTGATTGTCTTGCATTATGCCGCCGACAAGGAGCAATGGGAATTGGTTCAATGGCTTGTAGAACATGGCGCAGACGCCAACGCAAAAGATAAAAACGATTGGCTGGTCTTGCATTCTGCTGCCGATAAGAAACTGTGGAAAGTGGTTCAATGGCTTGTAGAACATGGCGCAGACGTCAATGCAAAAGGCGTGTTGAATGAAAGAGTCTTGCATTATGCCGTCGGGTACGGTTATCTGGAAATGTTTAACTCTCTGCTTTATAAAAAGTTGGAAGCCTCCAAAGGAACGTCTGATAGAACAGTCTTGCATGATGCCGACAACAAGGAAAATTGGGAAATGGTTGAATGGCTCGTAGAACATGGCGCAGACGTTAACGCAAAAAACAGTATCGATTTGACTGTCTTGCATAATGCCGCCAAGAACGGTAATTTGCAAAAGGTTGAGTGGCTTGTAGAACAAGGAGCAGACGTTAACGCAAAAAGCAAAAATGGAGAGTCCGTCCTGGATTTTGCCGTCTTCAGTGGGAATAAGGAACTAATTCAATGGCTCAGAGAGCATGGCGCTGAAGAATAAACGCCATGACAATTATCGTTGGTGGCGTTTACTCAGACAAGTCCGTTTACAGATATTGGCGAGCCGGGAACGCAAGTTCCCGGAAATATCGTATTATCGCTGGATTGTTTCTTTGTGTTCTTTGTGGTAAAATTTTCTTCGGGGGACTTACGTCCGCGATCCAGAATGGTGGTTGGCTGACGTCAATGTCTTTTTGCGGGGCATTGGACAAGGCGGCGTCAAGCCGCCCCAGTCCCCGATGCAAGCGCTCCCCCGAGATTTACGCTTGCGAAATTACGCATTACGCATTCCGAATTACGAATTAAAGAACTCTTCCAGCGCCGCCGCGACCGGGTCTTTGGAAA